>JAAZYN010000156.1:0-7246 GCA_014239625.1 Myxococcales bacterium
CAGGATGCGGCGCGAGCGGTGGAAGGATGGCAGCGTGTTCTGGATGTCGCGCCATCCGATCTCGAGGCGCTCGATCGGGCCGCTGAGAAGGCCGGCGAGTTGAACCGGTGGCGCGCACAGGCAGGCTGGATGGAGGAGGCGCTGGCGGCCGAGTCCGACTCCGAGGCCTGGGAAGAGAGGGCGCTGGCGATAGCCAGGCTGCTCGAGGAGCAAAAACAGCAGACGTCGGCGCTCATCGCCTACGAACGTCTGGTGCGGACCCGCGCCGACAACTTCACCGCGGTGGAGAAGGCCGTCGAGATCTGGCTGGCCCGCAAGCAGACCGGGACGGCAGTGGCGCTCTTGGAGCATCTGGTCAATCGCGCCGAAGACGACGAGCGTCGGTCCAGGTTGTTGGGGATGATCCTCGAAGCGCTGGGCGACAAGCAGCAGCGCGAACGGGTAGGCATCTTGCGTCGCCTCATCGAGGTGGAGGGCCCCACCGATGATCGCTTGGCGGCGCTCGAGAAGGCGGCCCTTGAATGCGGCGCGCGTGCCGCCCTTTATGGGACCATCGAGCGGTCCATGCGGGCGGCCGAAGGCGAAGAGCAGGAGCGGCTGAGGAGCCGCCTGGTCGATCTGCTGATGAAAGACGACGGAGACAAGGCGCGCGGGTACGTGACGTGCCAGGCTCCGCTGGTGGGCTCCACAGGCGTCGACCTGGAGACGCTCGAGGTGGTCGCGATCGAGTCCGGTCGCGCCGAAGATATGCTGGCCGTGATCGAGGCCTCGCTGGACCTTGACGGGGCTGACGCGGCGGCGATTCGCGACGGCTTGACGCAGCGCGCCAAGCTGTGCACCGAGGTCCTCGAGGACCCGGCTCGAGCATTGGAAGAATATCGCCGTCGGTTGGAGCTCGATCCCGCAGATGCGGAGGCCCTCGACGCCATGGAGGCGCTCGCCAAAGATCACAACCTCTGGGGCGACCTGGACGATGCGCTTGGCTGGCTGTTGGACAAGACCCGTGGCTCCGAGGAGCGCCTCAGCGTCATCCGTCGGCGGTACAAGGTCCGGGCGGAAGGCCTCGGCGACAAGCATTCGGCGTACGATGCGCTGTTGGCGATGCTGCGCGAGCCTGGTGAGGTCGCTACCAAAGAGCTCGAGAAGCTCGCTGGTAGCCTCAAGGCGCACGACCGGTTACTGCCGCTCCTGGTGGCCGTGCGGCGCGCGGACTCGGGCGCGGTCGAAGCGGCGGAGCTGAGCCGGCTTGCCCAGCTCTGCACCAAGCACGGTGCGGCTGAGGCTGCCTTGTTCGCGTACGCTGACGCGTTGAGAAGCGACCGCTCCGACGCCAAGCTCGTCAAGGCCCTGGCGGCGCTGGGAAAGAAGACAGACTCCTGGGAGCATGTCGCTCTCCTGCTGCGTATCGCTGCCGCGCGGGAGCGTCAGGCCGCCACGGGGGGCCCGGTCGGGCTGTCACCCGCTCCGGTTGAGGAGCACACCGCTGAGGTGCCTCAGGGCGACGCCGTCGAGGCTGGCGGCATGGAAGAGGACGCCGGCGCTGTTGTCGCCGCCGAGGTGTCTGCCGACGCCGCTGGTGACTCCACAGCGACCGATGATGGTCGGTCGTCATCCTCTCTCCAGGACGCCGCGGTCAGCGCTGAGGCGAACGACGCCGCGGCCAAGACGGTCGATGTGAGCGAAGAGGCGGCTAAGGAGTACCGCGACCGGGCCATCGATTTGCTCTCACGGGTGGCCAAGATCGCCGGGGATCATCTCGGCGGTGGCCTGGCGCGGGTCGAGATTCACCGCACCCTGCTAGACCTCGATCCCACCTCGGGGGCCTCTCTGGAGGTCATCGTCAACGAGCACCGCGAGCGCAATCAGTTTCGTGACCTCCGCGACCGGTTGCGGCAATGGATCGACGTCAGCAACGAGGACAAAAAGAACGTCAGCCGCTTGTTGGAGGTGGCCGCGCTCTCGAGCGACAAGCTCGACGATCCCGAAGAGGGGCTGATGGCGTACGCCGCTGTCCTGGCCATCGACCCCAAGCACAAAGAGGCGGCCAAGCAGATCGACGCGCTGCGATCACAGGCTCCGACGCCGGAGACCCAGGTGAAGGTGCTGGAGTCCCAGTGGCGCGTCGCTCCTCTGAAGCGAGCGACGGAGCTGGTCCTCGAGGCGATCAAACTCCAAGAACAGACCTTGGGCGACGTGGAGGGGGCCATCGCGATGCTCCAGTCCTTCGGCGCCAAGCATGGCCCGCAGGAGGCCCAGCTGTCGGAACTGGAGCGTCTCTTTCAGGACCAGGAGCGCTGGGGTGACCTCGCGCGGATCAGCGAACAGCGTGCCGACCTCACCAGTGATGCAGACGAGCGCCAGGTGCTCTTGGAGCGTGCTGTCGCCGTCGCGGAGGAGTATCTGGACTCGGGGGACCCGCTGCTGGAGTCTCTGCACCGCAAGTTGTGGGCGATGAACAAGGGGGACCCCACGCGGGTCGCGCCGTTGTTTCGGCTGCTCGATCAGAAGGGGGAGCACGAAGAGCTCAGCGAGGTCCTCGCCGCGAGCGTGGAGGCCTCCGAAGCGGGGGGCGACAGCCAGCTGGAGTTGCTGTGGTGGCAGGCTCGTATCTTGCGCCGCTTGGAACATGTCGAGCCCCTGGACACGGTGCTGGCGAAGCTCACCGATGCTGGTGATATCGTCCCTGGCGCGCTCATGGCACGCGCTGCGCGCGCCTTGCAGAGTGGCGACGCTGGGGCCTATCTGGAGCTGCGACAAGCCCACGCCGCGACGCTCCCCAACGAACAGGCGGCGCTCGTGATGTGCCATCTGGCTGAAGTCTGTGATGAGGCGGAGGGGATGGCCAAGCAGGCGGTGCCTTTCTACCGAAAGGCGCGGAAGCTGCATCGCGACAACAAGCCGGCGGGTGACGCGCTCCGGGCCTACGGTCGGCGGATCAAGGATCTTCGGAGCGCCGCGGCGCTCCTCCCCGAGGAGGGAGAGAGGGATCTCACGGTGGCCCAGCGAGCGCAGCGGTTGTTCGAGCTGGGCCAGGACGCGTCCGGCGCGCGGCCCGATGAGGCGACCAGCTGGTTCCAGCGCGCGGTCGCTGTGGACCCCCACCTGTTGGGGGCGTGGGAAGGCCTCGCCGCGTGTCACGAAGCGACCGGCGACTACTCCGCTGCGTTGGGCGCTTGGCGCGGGTCGATCGCGGCGCTGGAGTGGTCGCCTTCCGCCAGCGGGCCGGTGGCGTCGGAGCACGCGCGTCTGTTGGAGATGGCGGCCAAGGCGGCTAGTCATGAGGACAGCGCGGTGGCCGCTGAGCTGGTTCAGGAGGCGTTCCGCGTCGATCCGCAGCGTCCGGCGGCGGCGTTGGCCGCGGCCGAGGGTATGGCCAGGGAGGGGGACGCCGAAGGCGCTGCCAAGCTGCTGACCCGCCTGCTGCGTCGCACGAGCGCGGAGGGCGAGGAGCTCTACTGTCGCCGTGCCGAGCTCTACGCCGAGATGGGCCGCCGCGACGAAGCGCTGGAGGACTATCACACGGCGCTGCTCTTAAACCCGCTCAGCCCGAGGGCCCTGGCCGCGGCGCCGGACGCTCTGCGGGAAGCGGCTCGCCCGGTGGCGGCCGTCCGACATGCGTTGCGCTGGCTGCTGGTGCTCGAGGAGTCTGGGGACCGCGGTGGCGCCTACGCGAAGCTCGCCCTCCTCCTCGACGAGGACATGGACCGCAAGGGTGAGATGTTGGCGTGCGTGGAGAAGGCTCTCGAAGCTGAGGTCGTTCATCCCGAAATCGTCCGGGTCGCGCTGTCCCGCTATCAGGATGCGGGCGAGTCACAGGCGGCGTTGCGGATGGCCGATGTGCTGATTGAAACGACGCAGGAGCCCGAGGAGCTGTCCGGACTGTGGAGTATTCGTGGCGCCGTGTTGGCGGCCACCGACCCGGCCGACGAGGCGGCCGTCGAGGCCTTCGAGATGGCGCTCTCCTACGATCCGGATGCTCAAGGCGCTCTCAATGGGCTGGCGGCCGCATACGAGGCCCGTGGGGACTGGGAGCGCCTGCAGGAGCTCTTGGAGCCCCTCACCCAATCGCCGGATCCGAAGGAGCGGGCCAACGTGCTTCGGAAGCTGGCCTCCTTTGCTTTGGCGCAAGGGGTCACCGAAGACGCCGTGGATCATTTGATGCAGGCCGTGGAGCTCGACCCCGCGAAGGAAGATCTCGAGCGCCTCGACGCGGTCTTCGCCGATGACCCTTCGCGGTCCGCCGAGCGTCTGCGCATCGGCGCCGAGCTCATCACCTACGGGGGCGAGGTCGCTGATCGGATGGTGGGCATCGTGAGGGGCCTCGTCGAGCTCGGAGATCCACGCAGCGCATACGCCGTGGCTTCGCTGTTGTTGCGCATCAGTCGGCATGCCCCGGAGGCGCGAGAGATGCTGCACGGCCTCCGCCGCGACTTCGAGCGCGGCGCGCAGAACCTTCCGTTTAGCGAGGAGGCGCGGGAGGTCTTGGTGCCACCCGGGTTGGACAACGAGTTCTTCACGATGGTGCTGTCGCCCATCGAGATGGACGTCCCCGAGCTGGTAAGAGGGCCCAACACCGACAAGAAGATCATGACCGTCAGCCCGAGCATGTCGCACGGGAAGATGCTCAACGCGCTGATGGCCGAGTTGGGCATGGAGGAGCGGGTCTTGTACCGGTCTGACGGGCTGGTCGCGTCGCTGCAGCCGTGCAGTGGCGAGCCGATCGGGTTCGCGTTGCGGTCTGACGTGATGCAACGTCTGGTGCACCAAGCGGGTTCGTTCGCCTTGGCTTCGGGTCTGGAGATGACGTGGCCCGGGCGCCTGCTGATCGGCTCGATGGATGACGCCGGCCGGGCCGAGTTCGCTCGTGGGCTCTGGGCCGCGTGCGGACTCGGGGAGGCAGAGGGAGCCGCCGGCGAGATCGCCGCGCGGATCACTGAGGCCAGCAGCGACGAAGATCGGAGCGAGTGGGCCGAGCTGCTCGAGGGCTACGGCGACGCGGTTGAGTTTGTGCAGACACAGCACCAGCTGGCCCAACGTCACGCGCAGGAGGTGGCGGCGGCGCTCGTCGGCGACCTTCGTCAGGTGGTTCGCGCCGCGGGCTTACTCAACCCGGAGATTCCACAGCTCAAGACCTTGTCCACGACGAAGCTGCTGGACGAGGCGATGGCCGGGGCTCCTGCCCTGCTCGACATCGTCGCCCGAGGCGTTCGGGCCACGGTGCTCTTGGCGCTTCACAATAACGGGGGCTGACCCGACAGCTGGTGTATGATGGCGAACATGCGCTCTTTACGTCACATCGCGTTGCGCGGGGGTGATGGCAGGTAGGCAGCATCGTCGCAATCTGGATACCTTCATGCATTTGTCGCCAACGATCCCAATATTCTTCGTCGCCTTCGCCATGGGGGGCTGTCCTGGTGAGGCGGCTTTGGGAGATACGTCGACCCTCGAGGTCGGTTCAGACGGCCCTACCTCGGACCCTGGGAGCAGCGACGCGACGCCTGCGCTGGATTCAGAGCCCCACGAGGTCGTCGTGGACGTGGAGCCTGGATTCAACGAGTGCTCCAAGCCGAGCGACTGCGAGAGCGGCTTTTGTGTCGAGAGCGCCCAGGGCTTGGTCTGTACGACCACCTGTGATCCGAGCTGCCCCACCGACTGGGAGTGTCGGCAGGTTCAGAACGACGCCGGGGACCCCGCCTTCATCTGTATCGACCCGACCGCGCGGTTGTGCCACCCGTGCACAGATGACGCCGACTGCAGGGCCACCGGTGTGACGGCTCAGAGCGCGTGCATCGCGGGGCCCGGCGGGAGCTTCTGCGGCATCGCCTGCGATGTCGATGGGGGCGTGACCTGTCCCGGGGGGTATCAATGCGATACCTCACAGCCCGTTCCGCAGTGTGTGCCCGTCACCGGCGAATGCGAGTGCAATGGGCTCGCAAAGAAACTTCAGCTCGAGACGGTGTGCTCCACGAGCAACGATGTCGGCGTTTGCGTTGGACGGAGGGTGTGTCTATTCGACGGGCTGGCCGACTGCGATGCGCCGACGGCCGCTGAGGAGACGTGCAATGGCGTCGATGACGACTGTGACGGGGCCATCGACAACGACTGGGTCAAGCAGGCGTGCACCGTAGACAATCAGTTTGGGTCTTGCCCTGGCGAGGAGTTCTGTACGTTTGGTCAGTCCGAGTGTCTGGGGCCAGAGCCTCAGGCCGAACTGTGCAACGACGTGGATGACGACTGTGATGGTGAGGTGGACGAGGACTTCGGTGATCTCGACCAGGACTCTATCGTCGACTGTCTGGACCCCGACATGGATGGCGACGGGACGCCCAACGATCTCGACTGCGCTCCTCAAGACCCGGACGTGAGCCCGACCGCTGTGGAGGCGTGCGACGGCAAGGACACCAACTGCGACGGTCAGATCGACAACGAAGACGCGGTGGGTTGCACGGCCTGGCATCTGGACGTGGACAACGACGGAGCGGGTCATCCGACCGCCGCCACGAGGTGTCTATGTGGCCCCGACCTGGCCACGTTCTACACCGCCGATAACAGCGACGACTGCGACGACCAGAAGCCCTTGGTCTACCCCGGCGCCCAAGAAATCTGTAACGGCGCTGACGACGACTGCGACGATGAGGTGGACGAGGCTCAGGACGCCCTGCCGTGCACGGTGGACAACGAATATGGCTCGTGCGTTGGCTCTACGCTGTGCGCTGCTGGCGTGTTGACCTGCACGGGTCCGACGCCCCAGGTGGAGTTGTGCAACGGCGCTGATGACGACTGTGACGGCGTCGTCGACGAGGGGTTCGCCGACACCGACGCTGACCTGACGGCAGATTGCATGGACGACGATGACGACGGCGACGGAGACCTCGACCCGGACGACTGCGCGCCGCTCGACCCCCAATACAACTCTCAAGCTCAAGAGGTGTGCGGCAACGCGATCGATGAGAACTGCAACTCCCAGACCGATGATGAGGGCGCTCAAGGGTGCGAGGTGTTCTACCAGGACGCCGATCTCGACGGGTGGGGTAGTGACACCGCTCCTTCCAAGTGCCTGTGCGGACCAGAGCAGTCGATCTATTACACCGTGCAGTCCCAGGGTGACTGCAACGATCTGTCGTCATTCGCCAACCCCGACAAGAGCGAGACCTGCGACGGAGCTGACGAGAACTGCGACGGAAACATCGACGAGGGCGTCCAGTCGCCGTGCGGAACCTGCGAAGGGGTGTGCGTGTTGGAGATC
>JAAZYN010000156.1:7256-7503 GCA_014239625.1 Myxococcales bacterium
GTTCGAGTGGGACACGACCGTGAATGAAGCGAGCAACATGGTCGTGGCCGATGGAGACCTCTATCTCGATGCCGCTCAGGGGTTATCTGGGATGTATCGTGAGGTGTTCACCGGCTGGCCGGTTGCGGATGCGCCGAACAAGACGAACTGGGGCCTGTTCATTCTCAATGGTCAATGCCCCCCGGGCACGGCCGTCAGCGTCAAGGCTCGGACGGCGGACAGCGTCGCTCAGATACCGCCGGTCCCC
>JAAZYN010000157.1 GCA_014239625.1 Myxococcales bacterium
GCCCAGAAGGCCGCGATCAACCAAACTGACCGGCGGAATGACACTCGAGGCAGCTTGGATGGTCAGGGGACGGACGTTCAGTGAACTCCACTCCATCTCTTGATTGCCCCCCCCGGCGCGTGCCTCAAGCGCTTCGCAAAAACACGTCTTCGGATCGCCAGTCCTCGACCGCGTCGCGCGGGTGGGTCGGTCTCGCAAAATCGACGGTCTTCCAGCACTGGAGGTCGGTCTCGCCGCGGGTGCGGACACCGATCACCCGGCGCACCATGGCCGCGTAGTAGATGCGAAAGTGGAAGATGCTCTTCACCACGATCACGTCCGCGCGCCAGGGGTTCAGACCGTTGACCCGCCAAAACTCGGGCTTCACGTTGACCGGGGCTCGGTCTGTCACGACGCACCGCACATCCCCCGCGTCGACGGTCACCGCCTTACCGTATCGCGGCGTGTCCGACACCGCGATGACCCTCCCCCGAAGCCGCTGTGACGGATACAGATGCGGCGACATGCGCCCCCCGACGATCACGTCGAAGTCCGCCCCAACGCCTGCCCGCCAGCCGGTCTGCACCGCTGGTGCGTCGCGCACAGCCACGTATCCTAGCATCCCCTGCCCGTGCTCAAGCAGCGCTCGCAACATATGCGTGCTGGTCCCGGTGGCGCCCGCGCCACAGTTGTCCGAGACATCGCTGATGCAGACCACCCCCGTGCGGCGAGCCCAGCGCGAGCGACGCGCGAGGACGACGGCTCCTTCCGGAGTCAACAGCCGCGGCGGCGGCACGTGGCGCACCTCCCAGGCGCGGTCGGCGAGCGCGTCGGCGGCTCGATCGGCGGCTCGTTGGTCGTCGTCGGTGACGGCGTACGTCGCCCAGCCCAGGGTGGGAGAGTCGTTCCAGATGTGGGCCATGAACAGGCTGGTGTCGACGACCTTTCGTCGCATCTGAAGCCAGCGCATCTTCGCGAAGATGGGGAGCATCGGGGGAGCAAAGTCGATGGTGTGCCCGCCACCGAGGACCATCGGCAGCTTGCGCCACGCGACCGTCGGGTTGAGCCGGCCGGTGATGGTGTCGACCAGCATCCGCCCGGCCCGCCGTCCCGTGCCCACCAGATCCCGGTGCGGGTTGCTGCGATATGCGGCCACGACCGTGGGGATGGTAGCTTTCGCGCGGGTCAGGTTCGCGTGGAGATCGTAGGTCACGGCGACTGGTAGCGTGGGTCCGACGACCTCTCGCACCGCGGCCAAGAACTCGTCTTCGGGCTCCGGATGATTGGGCGTGCCCCGCATCGCGCCGTGGAGCACCAAGGCGACACCGTCGAGGCGACCGGCCTGCCGTAGCTGACGTGCCAGCTTGTCCCGGAGGTGCTCGAAGGTCTGGTCGCCGATCGGGCCGCTCGGGAGCGCCCACGCGCTGAACAATGGCACCGTCTCGACCTGGGCACACGCGGCCTTGGCGCCAGCGACGACACCTGTCAGCTCGGCGTTGGCCATGAGGTCGTCGACCTCGCGCCCCCGACGGGTCACCGAGCGATGGAGCGCGTCGCCCTCCTTGAGGTGGAGGCGACGGAAGTGGTCGAGCGTGGTCTCTTCGGGAGAAAACGCGTTGGTTTCCTGGGAGATTCGCGCGTACGCGATCCGTATCTTCGTTGGGCGGGGCATCGGCGTCGGCGCGTATATATCACGGCTCGTGGATGGGACCCCTACGGATGAAATAGACGCAGCTGAAGATCAAGGCGACGACGCCGACCGCACACAGGGTGTAGGAGTATCCGGTGAAGAACCCCAGCCGCGATGTCTGAGACTGGCCGATGTCTTTATACAGCTGGATGCCGATCGAGCCCGTGTATCCGAGCGCGTCGGCGAGGTAGATCGCGAACACCGCCGTGCCCTGCACCCGGGTGAAGGCGATGAGGCGATCGAACAGCACCGAGTTGTAGGGGACGTACGCCAGGTAGGCGCCCAGCCCCGTGATGGTCATCCAGCTCAGGCCGTCGATGCTGCCGGCGTCGAACAACGCGGTCCCGATCCCGACCAGGGCGACACCCATCAGCATCAGCCCAAAGGCGCCGATGAGCCCCCACTTGTTGCTCTTGATGAGGTTCAGCAAGGCCATCGCGGTCATCACCCCGAAGGCCACGATGAGCTCGGTCTGGCTGAAGACAGCGGGCTCCTCACCGTACCCCAACTCACGGAACAGCTCGACCCCGTAGTTGTCTCGGAAGTCTCGGAACGCCGTGAGGAAGAAGTAGACCCCGAGGAGCCCGATGAGGCCGGGCAGGAACGCCTTGATAAACGCTCTGCGCTCGGCGGCGGTCATCGGCTGCCGCTCCACCCTGGCCGTCTTGTCGTCCAGATCCGGCTCCGGGATTTGATTGAGCATCCACACCAGCCCCACGAACGGGACGATGAACATCGCGCCCACGGCGACTGGCATCCAGGCCTCGCTGACCCCGTAGTCCGCCATCAACCAGCGACCGACGTCCTTGACCACGCCGCTGGCGATGATGAACGAGCAGCTCAAGGCCGCTAGCAGGAGCTCCGACGTTCGGCGCCCCTCCAGGTAGCTGACCACCAGACCCCAGACCATGCCCAGCGGCAGACCGTTGGCGAAGATGGCCACCGCCTTCCACTCGCCTGGGACCGCGGCGAACAGGAGCAGCGCCAGCTGCGCGGAGGCGATGAGGACCACGAGGGTGAACGCGCGCTTGCTGTGGGTCATCTCGCTGAGGATCTTGATGCCCGCGTATTTGCTCAGGGTGTATCCGAGGATCTGGCTGATCGCGAACGCCGTCTTCAGGGCGACCGTCGAGCCCAGGAAGGTCTCGTTTTCGAACTCCGCGGCCAAAAACGGCTTGCGGAAGGCGTACATGCAGAAGTAGGTCCAGAACGCCGCGAACATCGCGTAGAAGACCAGCGCTCTGGGGTGGGCTTCGAGCCACTCGCTCAATCGGCCGCGGCCGCTCGACATTGCGTCCCTCTCCGTCGTCCGAGTACCACGGAGCCATACCTCTTCTCTGTGGCGGGAGCTTGGAGCATATGCGACCGATTGGTGATTTGTCGCCCGCAGGCGGCGTGAGCTGGACGCTCGATCCGGCGCCGCGACCACGGGTGATGTCCGGGACGATGCGCGCCGATCAGCTCCGGGACGGCGTCCCTCGTGGCCCCTTCGGCCTAAGCCAGCGGCGCGTGCGCCCCGGCGTGTTCGGCGAGCCGGCGTTCGAGGCGGAGCTGGTTCCCGAGTCGGTGTGCCCAGCGCGGCCGCATGTGCTCGCCTGGTTGGCGTGGCGCGCGATGAGCGCCGCAGGGATTAAGGCCGGCGTCGCGCCTGCGTTGCTCTCGATTTACGCCGGCTACAGATCGGTCGCGTTTCAAGCTCAGGTTTGGGAGTACAGGCTGCGGGAGCGCGCTGAAAGCCGGGTCAGCGCCGGGTTGCCGCCGCTGTCTCAGAGGGACCTGGAGCGGCAGCAACGCAAATGGACGGCCAAGCCGGGGCAGAGCGCCCATCACACGGGCTTGGCGCTGGACCTCGGGCTCTATGAGCTCGGCAAGCGGGAGTCTCGGCGCTCTCCTGCGTACACGTGGCTCGCTGCGAACGCGCGGGACTTCGGCTTTTACCCCTACATCCCGGAGGCCTGGCATTGGGAGTTCAACCCGCCCGGCCTCGTCACCGCCCTCGCAGGCTTTCGCCGCGCTCTCGCCGCCGATGCCGGCCCAAACGCCGCCCTCACGGCGTGTTGCCGGGCTCTCGTGGATCCGGGTTGACGGACCCCATGACGACGCCATCGCGGCCTGCGGCTTTGGCCTCATACATGGCCAGGTCGGCCCGATGTTCGAGCTGTTTGGCCCGCTCCTGCCCGTCCCAGGTCGCGACGCCCACGCTGACGGTCCGGTGGATGGTCACATCTCCGCTGCGGATGGGGCCGCTCGAGACGGCGATCCGGATCCGCTCGCCCACCGCCAGCGCGATTTTTTGATTGGCGCCCGGCAAGATCACGACGAACTCGTCACCCCCGCGGCGCACCAGCAGATCCTGCCGGCGGATGGCGCGCTGCAGTCGCTGGGCGATGATGCGCAGCACGTCGTCGCCCACGCCGTGTCCGAACGAGTCGTTGATGGCTTTGAACCCGTCGACGTCGATCAGGAGCAGCGAGAGCCTCGAGCCGGCGGCCATGGCGCGGTCGATCTCGGCCTCCAGGCGGGGCATCATGAAGCGTCGGTTGAACGCTCGGGTCTGGTCGTCGGTCAGCGCGAGCCGCTTGAGGCGCGCCCTCTCAATCGGCGCGATGGCGCAGTTGGCGAGCAACACCGCCAACATCTCGTGGCCTTCGTGGAACGCATCTCGACGAGAAGATGCCATGCCGAGCACCCCGATGACGCCTTCGGGGGAGAGCATGGGGACGATCAGCAGGCTCTCGACGTCGAAGCCCTGCTGGGGGACCACCACAAAGCGCGGATCCTCACGCACGTTTCCAATCCGGGCCACGCGGCCGTGCTCGGCGACCCAGCCCACCACCCCCTGGCCGGGCTTGAAGGTGATCTTTCGGCTCGTGGCGCCGGATCCGGAGCGAGCGCCTGCGAGCAGCTCGTCGTTGGCGTTGAGCAGGCGCACCGACGCGTGTTCACCGTCGGTCAACTCGAGCGCCGTGTCGACGATGGCCTTGAGCGCTTCGTCCAGCTCGAACTCGCGGGTGAAGATGCGAGTCAGCTCAATGAGCGCCTGAATGGCGCCGCTCGCATGGTCGATCGGGTCGCCGCTCATCGCTTCATCAGCTCGTCTGGTGTGATCCTCTTCGACTTACATGGTCCCGGTGACGTCCAGGTAGATGACCTGCCGATTCGTTGCACCATTCGTCCCATCCCAGAACGGGGAACGCAAGGTCTGACCGTCTAGCGAGTACGGTGTCTGCTCGGTGACCGTGCCGATGGCGACCGAGAGGTGGTCCATGAGCTCTATCGCGAGCTCGATGGTGCCACCCATGACCTCACTTCGCCCGCGATTGGCATGGGCGAAGGGGGAGGACAGCTCGTCCTTCGGGATGTCCCGCAGATAGGTGAACGCGTGCGTGATGTTGAACTCGACATACAGCGTCAAGCGCTCCAGAAAGCTGAAGCTCAGATACACGGAGTTTCCCACGCCCCACTCGGTGACACCGGCACCCGTCGCGATGAGGAAGGTGTCCACACCGGCCGGGTCGCCGGCTCGGGCTTTGGGGGGAGCGGAGAAGTCGCGGGCGTCGATCACCGTGTTGGGCAAGGCGTTGAAGTTCTTGGTGACCGACAGCTCATAACCCAGCTCGAGCCAGTCAAAGGGCGAAAACGTCGCCTCCGCGCCAAAACGCAGGCCCAGGTATTTGGTCGCGATCTGGCTCGCCAGGGAGGCTGGCAGCACCAGGTCGAACCACGCGTTCAAAGCCAGCGACGCCGAGCTGTCCGAGGTGGGCCATCGCTCGAAGTCGACGGTGATCACTGGAGACATGCTCAGGCCGAGCCGGACGTCGGACACGAGGACCTGTCGCGGGTAGCTGCGCGTGGAGTCTGCGTTGTCCACCAGGTTGACGTCGAACCCGAAGCGCGCGCGGACATTCAGGTTGAACGCCTCGGAAATCACGACGTGCGGTTTGAGCACCACGGCTAGATTGTAATAGGGCCGAGCAGCGGGTCCCTCGATGAACGTCCCGGTCCCGATGGACTGACTCACGAGCAGCGAGCCACCGAATGGGTGCCAGGCGGGCGTGTCGCTGTCGTCTTCGGCGACAGGGGTCGGGGCCGAGGAGGCCTCCGTCGCGTCGTCGGGTGGCGTGGTGGGGCCCGTCGCCGAGGGGTCGGCGCCGGGGCCGTCTCCGGCGGTGTGCGGCGGCCGAGCAGGGGGCGGCGCGGCGGTGTCGTCGAGCGGCGCCGCTCCAGTCAGGCAGACCAGCGCTGCGACGAGGCCGAGAGCGCCTGAGCCCAGATGAGTGATTCGCGGTTGCCGCATGAGGCCATTATACCTCACTTCCGTTGACCAAGAACGCGGATCGCGTCTGTCTGCCGTCGCCGCAGCTCCCAACCAGGCGACGGCAGAGGGGGCTGCGCCCGCTGCCATGGGGCCTGAACGGACCGTTCGCGCGAGCGGCCAACGGACGTGGTTCCCAGGCCCCCCAGAGTGTCCGCGAGCTCGCGGCCGGGTCACTCGAGTTGACCCCACCGGACCGGTGTCGAGGGTTGCGGTGTGCAAAACGAAAGCGCGACGGTCACCGTCAGTTCCGATGAGACCCTCGCCTCCGATCGTCTCTCGTCTCCTCCGCGCGAGCCTTACCATGAGGTGGCGCCGGGGGCCGGTCAGCGGTTCCAGCTGCTGGACGCCTTGGGGGCTGGCGGCCAAGGCACGACGTGGCGGGCATTGGACCACCAGACCGGCCGCGAAGTCGCCGTGAAGGCGTTCAGCGTCGACGCGATGGACGACTGGAAGGAGTTCGACCTCTTCGAGCGCGAGGCACGCGTCCTCGCTGACCTCGAGCATCCGGCTATCCCTGCGTTCATCCACAGCTGGGCCGATCCGGACAAAGGTCGATACTTCCTGGCCATGGAGTTGGTGCCAGGGGAGTCCCTCGCGCGCTATGTCGAGGGGTCGGGGCGCAGCCTCGGTGACCACCAGCTCGAGGCCGTGCTGCGCGATAGCCTGAACGCCCTGGCCTACATGCATCAGCGCAACCCTCCAGTGATTCATCGGGATCTCAAGCCCGCCAACATCATCCAGAAGGCCGACGAGCGGTACGGTATCGTCGACTTTGGTGGCGTCCGCGTGGCGCTCAAGCCCGGCGGTGGCTCGACGATGGTGGGGACCTTCGGCTACATCGCTCCCGAGCAACTATACGGCGAGGCGACGCCGGCTACCGATCTGTTCAGCCTGGGTGTGACTATCGCAGCGTTGGCCAGCGGAACATCCGGTGATCAGCTGCCGCGTCAGGGGCTCACGATCGACGTCGACAGCGTCTTGGGAGGCTCGCACCTGGCGCCGCTGGTGTCACGGATGGTCGAGCCCGATCCCGCCCGCCGACCCCAGAGCGCGGCCGACGCGCTCGCTTTGCTCGACGATGACAGCGCGGTCGACGCGGTCGACCTTCGACCCCTCGTCGACTCGGCCTCGACCACGAGCCGCGAGCCCGATGCTGCTCCCCGGTTCATCTCCTTGTTACTGTGGATGGCCAGCAGCTTCGCGCGCATCGGGCTGTCGGTCGTGCAGTACCTCGTCATGCCGCTCTTGTTCTCCTTGGGACTGGGCGGCCGGCGTGCGCGTAGGGATCCGAAGCGTCGCAAAGCGCTGGAGCGCCGCAAGCGGCGGCTGAACCTCGGGTTCGAGAAGGCCCGAAGGGCCCTCGCCCGGACGGCGTTGGCGCACGATCCGGACATGTCCCGGAGCCGACGATCCAAGCGCCGCCGCTGAGCGGCCACACGTTCGGCCTAACCCGCATTTCTCACCAGACTTCGGCTGCAACCTTCGGATGGGCAGGCGC
>JAAZYN010000158.1 GCA_014239625.1 Myxococcales bacterium
GATCCCCAAAGCCGGCGTCGAAGGGGAAGTCTACGGCAGCGCCTACGTTCAACTGCGACTTGGTCTTCGGGCTGGGTTTCAGCTGTCTACCGGCGACGGCTTCAGCTCCGACCGCTGCGATTTTGCGCGGGAGTCCACGGTGCCGTGCTCTCGGTTTATGGCTGAAGCATACCTGAGCGCCAGCGTCTTGGGGTTCCTGCGCCTTCAGGTGGCCGGTGTCTACTACCCGGGGATGAAAGTGGGTCAGCCCGATAAGTGGGCGCTTCGACCCACTGTCGGTGTTCAGTTCAACTCGCCCTTTTGAGCTGCGGGCTGGCCGGGAGGCCTCATACCTCGTCGGCGCGGCCGGCAGATCCGCTGCGCTGACGAGGCACGTGTTACCAACGGCTCCTCGGCGGTTGTCGCTTGCGACGTCGCCCCACCGCTGGATGCGCAGGGCGGCTCCCTGGCTCCTGGCCTGGGCCAATATCGGCGGGCTCGCCGTCCTGAGACCGAGCCGGCTCAGGTGAGGCGGTGTGGGTCTCCTACTGGCCCTCCGGCTGAGCCACACAGGCCTGGTGTTGGGCGGGGCAGAAGTCCTCGATGCACTTGAAATAGTTGGCGACCGACCCGGGAACCCCGGAGCACTGTGTATCGGCGCAGCTGTTCAGAGAGTCCATCAGCAGGTGAGCGGTGGCGTTCATGGCCGCGTAACATCCATCGACGCAGGCGAAGAATGTGGACTCGTTGGTGGAGCTGGCGTAGCAGCTCTGGACACACGTGAAGCCCGCCCCGCACGTCCCTGTCCCAGTGTTCTCAGGGCCGGAGCCGCTGGGGGCGGCGTTGTCGAAGCACGTCCCCCACTCCGACGGGCACATGGCCGCCAGGCACGCCTGGTACTCCTGTGCAGAAGCGGCTTGGCCGTTGCAGTAAGTGATGCCGCACTGGATCAGGCTCGTCCATTGGCTCTTGGCGGCCTGCGAGCCTTGATCGTAGCACGCCTGGCCACAGGCTTGATCGCCGTCGCACCCATCCTCACAGAGGTAGACCTCGGAGCAGGTGAACGCGACCGCGGGAGTGTCGGTGCGGGTCGGCTCGGTGGTTGGCTCGTCGGCCGGCGCGTCTGCGTCGACCCCGCACTCTTCGTAGAGGCTCGCGCAGCTCGTCTCCACACACCCGCGCAATACCTCGTTGGCGTCTTCATTGCAGCCTTGCGCGCACGCATCGTCGGAGCAGTCGGAGACGCAGGACTGGTAGACCACCCCGCCTTCCTCATAGCAGGCGTCCCAGTGGGACTCCTCGCAGCTACGCAGCGACTCGTAAGCGTTCAAGGCGCCGGGCGAGGCAGCCTCGAGGGGTACGGCGGCGCAGGTGTTGTAGTGGGCTTGGCAGGTGTCGCCACAGGCCTGATCAGCGCACGCGGACGCGCAGTCGTAGTAGACGGCGTAACAGTCACCAACGTCTGCGTAGACCGTCTCACAATCGAGGCCAGGCTCGTCGGCGGGGGCAGGAGCGGCGGGCGGCTCGGTTGGCGTGCCGCTGGAGACGGGCGCCTCGTCGGTGACCTGACCATCGTCGGCGCTCGGAGGCTGAGGCTGAGTGTCGCCCTGAGAAGCGAACACGACCGGGCTCCCGTTGGGCTGGGACTCATCTCCCTGCCCATCGCAGGCGGTGGCGACGAAGAAACAGAAAGCGGACAAGGCCGTGGCGAGGCGCGTCATGGGACTCTCCTGATGAGTAGGGCTGCGGGGAGCCTACGACGCCACTACGAACAAAGAACCCGATAAGGTTTGACGGGGCGATTCAGATATACTGTTCATTCACCCGCATGGTTATGGCCCTTCGAGTGATCCCTCGAGCGGATGCTCATGGCGCTTCGAGCGAGACCAAAGAGGCGCATACGCCAGGTGGGTGACGTCGGTTTCGACAACCGCCGAGCCAGCTGCAGGGAGGTGCGCCCGGCAGCGACGGATCTGCCAGCTGCGGCCGCAGAGACATGAGACATCGGGACCAGGAGGCGTCGCGTGGACCGAGGCGCCGCGGGTCGGCGGCGGACGAGATCGTGTTCGGCCACCGCCTTGAGCCGAAGGAGGGCGCGCCTGGGCGACGACGCTCAGCCCTTGACCGCGCCGCTCGTCAGACCTCCGACGAGGTGCTTTTGCAGGCCATAGAACAGCGCGATCACCGGTAACGACACGACCAGCGATGCGGCGGCGAAGAGTCCCCACTGCACGGAGTTCTCCCCCACGTAGTTGTTGACCATGACCGGCAGGGTCATGGCGCTCTCTTCGCTCATGAAGGTGAACGCCAGGATGAACTCGTTCCAAGCGGTCATAAACGCGAACAAGGCCGTCACGGCGACGGCCGGCATGGCCAGCGGCAACATGATGCGCCAGAAGATCGTGAACTGGCTCGCGCCGTCCATGATAGCGGCCTCTTCGAGCTCTCTGGGGATCGTGTCGAAGTAGCCCTTGAGCATCCATACGCAGAATGGGATCGCGGTCGTCGAGTAGACGATGATGAGCCCCACGAGATGGTTCAGCAGGCCGAACTCTTCGAGCAGCTGATACAGGGGGATCAACATGAGCACGCCGGGGAACATCTGGCTGATCAGGAAGGCCAACAGGGCGACGCGTCGCCCTGGGAAACGGAATCGGCTGAAGGCGTAGGCCGCGGTCGTCGCCAGGAAGATCGCGAAGACCGTGGTGACCGCGGCGATGATGATGGAGTTGAGCGCTTGCTGGCCGAAGACCCAAGAGCCGTCTGCGGCGGTCCGAGAGACCACGGCGATGAGGTTGTCGAGTGAGACGTCCTCGGGGATCGGGTCGAGGCTGGACGTGAAGCCGCTGTTGCCCGGCGACAACGCGATACGCACGACGATCAACAGGGGGTAAAGGGTGACCAGCGTCACCAGCGCGAGCAGCAGGTGCGATGGCCATTGCCGAGCGGTGACCGATCTGGAGCTGCCTTCATGGCTCATTCGAAGGCCCCCTGGGACGCCTTGGTCACCCGGTCTGTGGTGACGCCATACGCCAACAGCACGACGAAGATCATGATCGCGTAGGCCGCCGCCAGGCCGGGTCGCTCCAGAATCCAGAACGCCTTGTAGGCCTCGGTGATCATGATCTCGGTCTGGCCGCCCGGGGCGCCCCGGCTCACGAGATAGATCACGTTGAACATGTTGAAGGTCCAGATGGTGCCCAGCACGATGGCGGGGACCAGCGCGGGCTTGAGCAGCGGCATGGTGACGAACCGAAATCGCTGCAGTCGGGTCGCTCCGTCGATCTCGGCGGCTTCGTAGAGCGAGCTAGGGATCGACTGGAGAGCACCCAGCGTCACAACCATCATGAAGGGGAAGCCCAGCCACACGTTGGTCGTCAGGTTGGCCAGGAAGTTGGACGCCAGAGTGCCGCCATCTCCGAGCCAGGTGACGCTGTCTGCCCCGAAGACCCCGAGCAGAGCGTTGACGGCGCCGTTTGTGGAGTCGAACATCCCGCGCCACACGAGCGCGGTGATGTAGTTGGGCACGGCCCAGGGCAAGATGAGTAAGACGCGGTAGAGCCCCTTGAAGCGCAGGTTGGGTCGGTTCAGGACGAGCGCGAGGGCGACGCCAATTCCGACATGCAGGACCACATTGCTGAACGTCCACAGGACGGTGATCCCGAGGGTCTGCCAGAAGTCGGTCTGTTGAGTGGTCGATGGGACCAGGACTTCGGTGAAGTGATCGAGGCCGACGAAGTCTCCGCTCTTGTCGAAGAAGGCGATGGCGATGCCCATGACGAACGGGACGAACACCAACAAGGACAGGCCCACGACCGCTGGAGCGACGTAGCCGTAAGTGCTCGGTTGGGTGCGAATGCCGTGGCACAGGGCGGCGAGCGGGCCGTTCAGGCAAGCTCCGAGTCCGAGCCCGAGCAGGGCTGTGGCCACCCAGAGGCCGGGCACCCCGCCTATCACCGGGGCGGCGGCGCACAGGCCAACGAGCAGCCCGGAGACCCAGGTAGGTAGCCGACCCGAGGGGTGGCGTCGCGTGCCAACCCACAGCAACCCGGACGCCATGAGAGCGAATAAAATCGCCGTCCAGACAGTGGACCGCGGGCTCGGCGGGGTCAGCTCCCGGGCCAGGATCACCGCTCCGCGGTAGGTCTCTTTGGCGCTGATGGGGGCGTAGACGATTCCAATCGGGGGGCCGGAGGGACGGGAGACGAGGTGTTGCGTCAGCGCCGCTGGGGGAACGCGACCCGCCTCGATCTCGGACGCCAGCTCCGCCGAGCGATCCATGATCCGCTTGTTCCAGGCCTCTTTGGGGATCGTGGGCGCGGCGCCGTCTCCGGCGCCGCTGTCGCTGGACACCTCTGCTCCGCGCGTGATGCCGAAGTCGTCGGTGGCGCCCGCCGACACCACACTCACGCGACCGCCGTTGGCGAGTGCGCTGCGGAGTTGGGCGGGCTCGAGGTGTACCGGGGAGCCACCGCGCCGCGCCTCTCGGGCCAGGTCGTGAGCCTGCGTGCGGAGCTCGGCGAGGACGGCGCGTTGTGTGTCGCGCACGCCCACATAGCGTTCCACGGCGACGCCGCCGATGGCGACGACTCCCGTCAGCAGAAACCCCGCCACAGCGTGGTAGGCGGCTCCTGGAGAAGCGCTCGGACGAGGGCCCGCTGGCGATCGAGACGGCATCATCGGCGCGAGGCTACGGTACATATAGCCGTTTGTGCCAGCAGGCGCGTGAAACCGCTGCGGGCGACGAGGGTCAACCCGACGGAGCGAAGCGGCCGAGGTCGGTTCTGTTGGCGCTTTGGCGAGTGGCGGCGTGGCCTCGCCAGCTTCCGGGATGAGCTAAACCGCGTCGCGGCTACTCGGAGGCGGTTGACCCGACCGAGCGCTGGGTTAGGCTGTGGCCCCCAGCTGAGGAGTCGTCATGTCCAAGCCGTCCGCCGAGGCCGACTGTCCCGCCGCCGTCGCGCAGTTCCTGACCGAGGTACGGTCCATCCGGCGCGAGTTCGTTCAGCCCGCCGACATCGTCCTGGAGAGCGCACCGTTGATGCATCAGCTGCTCGGGCGCGCGGACGAGTTTCTGAGCGAGATGCATCAGCATTCGTCACCGGACCATTACACGCGCAACCTGGTGCACGCCGAGCCGGACGGGAGTATGTCGCTGTTCTGCATCGTCTGGCAGCCCGGCCAATGGACGCCGGTGCACGACCATGGGGCCTGGGGGCTCGTGGGCGTGGTGAGGGGAGCCCTGCACGAACGCGCCTACATCCGGACCGATGCGCACGAGCGCGAGAACAACGGGATCATCCTTCGTCGCGGCGGCACGTGTGTGCTCTGTCCGGGCTCGGTGACCACGTTCGTGCCCAACCCCGACCACATTCATCGGGCCGGCAACCCAAGAGGGTCCGAAGTCGTGGTGACGCTTCATCTCTACGGGCGCAACATGGACAACTACAACATCTACGATATGGAGCTGGGCCGGCGCCTCCCGGTCGAGATCGCGGCGGACAACGAGCCCCTCTGACCCAACGCCGACGCCCCTCCTTGGGTTCGCTCGAGGTGCCATGAACCATCCGGGTCAGGCTGAGCGAGGACCCGCCGATGATACGATGCGGCCAGGCTCCAGTGAGTCGGGTGTCGCCGCACCCCGCAGCCGCTGTTCGGATCAGGCCGGCTCCCCGCGCATCCTGTCGAGAGACGCACGGACCAGCGCGCTCAGCTTGCACAGCGCACGCCGGCCGGCTTGCCGTGCGGCGCTGGCGCGCATCTGAAGACGCTCGCCAATGGCACTCCAGGGCAAGCTCGGGGAGCTCAGGTAGTACAGCCGCAACAGAGTGCGGTCACGCTCGCGCAGCTGGGCGATGAGCTGCGGCAGCTCGGCGAGCAGGAACGACAGCTCCGCAGCGTCCAGGTCGGAGATCTGCACATGTTCGGTGCACCCAGCCGCGACGGACCTACGTGCCAGCTGACCCGTGACCGCCACCTCATGAACCAGCCGCCGGCGCCGTTTCGACTCGTTCAGGTGCTGATTGACCATGGTGATCGCGGTGCGGGTGGCGACAAGGCGAACGAAGGAACGGTTGCAATGGACATCCTCGCCGCTCCGCACCTGACGCTCCATCACCCGATACAGCTTCAGCGCGGTCTCGGCCGCGGCATCCTCGACGGCGTGGGCGAGGCCCGGCCCCAGCCGGCTGCGGCAGACCGAGTGAATCAGCCACCCTTGTTCCTTCATGACCTGCGAAAACGCCTGGCTCGCAATGGCGAGGTTCTTGTCGGTCACGTGGCATACCTCTGTGCATTCGGACGACGGAGCGCATGGAGACCCTTGCTCTCAGAAGCTCATGCAGGTGACGTGCCATAATGAGCCGCCTGGACGAGGTCTCCTCGCGTAGGGGCGACCAGGTAGGCCCCGGGGGGCTGGTGACCCCTGTGGTGTGTGATGCTGGCCGTTGTGATCCTGTGGGCCCGCCTCCGCGACCCTGCCGCTTGCGCACGGCCAGGCTCTGCCGTCGAGGTGGCCGGTGATGCGCGCGCTCGACCGTTTGGTGCGCGCGCTCGACCGTTTGGTGCACGCGCTCGGCCGTTTGGCGTTGGCGCCCGCGCTCGACCAAAGTGACGGCGGGGCCGACGGGATCGCCCCCCAACCTCCTGCATAGGATGTCGCGTTGCGTCCCTCGGGAGCGGCGCGGCTCGGGGCGCCACGACACAGGGCTGGGGGCACGGGCTATAGCCAGCCCGCACGTTCGTGGTACCTCAAGCGAAATCAAGGAGGCGCAGTGCGGGCAAACGTGGCGGGGACGGCCAGGGGGGCACGTCGGGTTCGACACCCTTCAAGCCAGCCGCAGGGAGCGCGCGCCCGTCGCCGCGGTGGGTCCACCCGTTGCACCCGGAGAGGCATGAAAGATCCTGGCCAGATGGCGGGGAAGCGACCGACAGAGGCCCACCCTGTAACGGTGGATTGGGAGGTGTGCTCTCTGATACAAGACGTCGCATGAAGCTTGTCGCCACCACCCTCGGGATCCTGTGCGTCGTAGCGTCGGCCTGCGCCGAGACCGGACCGCTGACGCTCGCACCCGCGGATCCACCCCCGGCCGATCCGGGGGACCCGCCACCCCCGAAGGGCAGCCTCGCCGAGCAGCTGGGCTTGACCCAGTATTCCGGGAGCATCACTGCGCTCGAGCAAGCCGTAGATGGTGACGTGACCACCTACACCTTCGACCCTTCGGAGGGACCGGTCTGCATGCGCGGCGACGATTTTCGCATGAGCGTCCGCGACATGCCCGGCTCCAGCGACCTCGTCATCTTCCTACAGGGGGGCGGGGCCTGTTGGTCCGAGTTCTGCCTCGCGGTCACCGGCGCGCCAGCCGGCGTCCCCACTCTCGACATCCTGGACAACGATCTGGACGCCAACCCGACCGCGTCCTGGGACGTGGTGTACGTCCCCTATTGCGACGGTTCGTTTTTCGCTGGCGACGCCGAGCACGAC
>JAAZYN010000159.1 GCA_014239625.1 Myxococcales bacterium
AAACAGCCGCGTGATGCTGCTCAGACGCTTGGCGGCCACCTCATCGGCGCTGTGTACCGTGGCGGTGGCGTTGAGCCAGTCGTCGAGCTGAGCGAGGGCTTCGCGTCGCACCGCGACGCGATCGATCCAGGGCGGACACCGCGGCAGCGCCCAGGCGTCGACCAGGGGCTCTTCCAGCCAGCGTCCGTCGGCGTCCGCCGACAAGATCGGTAGAAACGGTCCATCGTCGCCGCGAACAGCGATCTCGCGCTGCATCGTCGCAGCGGAGAATCCAGTCTTGGCGAACACGCGCGACCGGGCGTCGCTGAAATCGAACACCCGGACGCGCTGGTTTCCGGGCTGCACGATCTTCATCCCCGGCTCGGCCAGCCCAGGGTCTACGCAAAACCCCGGCCTGGTCGCCAGAAACAGACCCGGGTTGGTCGTCAGCACACTCGCCGCGACGAACTGGGGCAACGCGCGGCGTCGGTTCGGGGTGAAGCGGAACGTGTCCGCCAGAAAACGCCTGGCTTCGCGCGTCATGGGCGGGCAGACGTAGGCGGATAGCAGGGGCTGCAGGCGCCACCGTTGTCCGGCTGGCCCGCCCCCCGCTCTCACGCTGACGGGCGTCCCGAGCTGCTCGCTCCACCCTCGCGCCAGGGTCGCGACGAGGGTCTCCTCATAGGGCTCCCGTGCTCGCATTTGTTCGATGCGCACCTACAGGCTCGCTACGATCTGCTGGTGAATAGCGTCTCGAGGCTGGGTGCCGTCGAGCACCACGTAGCGCCCCGTCGCGGCCAACGCTTGGTATCGCTCGAAGCGCCTGTCACGAATGTCTGGGGGATCGGGGAAGGGCTCGTCTTTGTCCTGCATCCGTCTGAGCATCTCGTCATGGGGCAACGTCACGAGAAACGCCGGCTGGGGCTTTGGGCTGACTGTCGCGACGGCGTTCAGCGCGGCCTTCGACCACGGCTCCAGCTCGGGGAACTTGAAGGCCATGTCCATCATGGCGTCGTCCAGATAGCGATCGCACACCACCGTCCTGCCCGCTAGCGAAAGGGCCCGCAGCTTGAGCGCGTAATGCATAGCGGAGTCTATCAGCGCGGCCGCCAGCCAGGTCCGCCGTACTCGTGGGCTGGCGAACGCTCTCTGATGTCGCTTCCGGTCGGTGTCGACGCGCGGGATCGCCTGCGGGCGTATCTTGCGAATGGCCGCCCGCAGGGCGTTGAGCTCCTCCGAATATCCCGGCCTGTACCACAGCGCGATCGGTCGCCTCCGAGCTCCCTCGAGGTGGCTCATCAAGCGCTCTAGTTGAGTCGTCTTTCCAGCACAATCGACGCCGCTAAGAGAGATGATCATGAGCTCCTCGTGGCCTCGACGGGCGCGTCGGCCGTGGCCCCGGCGTCTCCAACCCCATCGGGTTGCAGGGGTCTGCTGGCGCCGGGATGCGGGTGGGCGATGGGAGCGGCGGCCACGACCGGGTCAGTCCCCCGACGCTTCATGCAAGAGCGCACGCCATCGGGTGGCCAGGTGGCGCAGATCGAAGTCCTCCATCGCCGCCCGCCGGGCCCGCTCACGCAACGCGTCCAGGTCCTCGGGTGCGTCGATGAGCCTCGCCAGGTCCGCCGCCATCCCCTGCGGGTCGCCGGGGCGCCAGACCATCCCGCAGTCGTAACGTGTGACCACGTCGGCCAGGTCCGAGTCCGCGGTCGCGACGGCGGCGATCGCGCTGCGCGCCGCCATGGCGCTGAGCGCTTTGCTCGGGAAGATGGTGCGGTTGGCCTCGGCGCGCACGCTGACCAGCGACAGGTGCGTCCGGGTGAGCAATCGTGCCCAGGCCCGGTCTGGAAGGGGACCCTCGATGCGCACCCTGTCGGCGGGCAGCTCTCGCCACCTGTCCCGCAGGAAGCCTACCCCGTTGCACGTCCCCGCGACCACCACGCCGAAGGGGGTCTTGACACCAGGGTCACCGATCAGCGTCGAGACGGCGTCGGCGAGCGTGTCCCAGTCGTGCGAGATCCCCATGTTGCCCACGTAGCTGAGGACTACTTTTCCCTCACACCAACGCTCCAGGTCGCTCTCCGGCGGGCCATCGTGGCGCGCGGGGTCCAGCTCTGTGGGGTCGGCCCCCGTCGGCAGGATCTCGAAACGCCGCGGCGCGCCATATCGCCCGATGGCGTGTTCGGCCATGCCGTGACCGATGAACACCACCGCGTCTGCTCGCTTGTACCACCAGCGGTTCAGTGCGCCGGTCACCGCGACCAGCGGCTTGGTGAGTGGCCCGCCGGTGTTGTCCCACTCGAACGCCTCGGGATAGAGGTCGTAGACCAGCGGGACGACGGGGCGCTGGTGAAGCGAGCGCGTGGCGACCATCAAGACGGGCAGGAAAAATGGGTTGGTGGTCGGCACCAGGACGGCGCCTTCATCCCGTCGTCCGCCGATCGCCTTCTGTATGACTTGTCGCAGCGGGAACCCGATGAGCGAGCGGAGCCGGGCTCCGAGACGCTCCGAGCGACCTCTGCTGAAGGCCTCGCGCCACGCGGTCTCGTCAAACTCGGCGTCGACCCGCGCGTCCACACCGAGCTTGCGTAGCTGATCCGCCAGGCGCTCCATGGGCCCGCCGCTGACGCAGGACAGTATTCTGGCGCCCAGCGGCGCGCGGTGGTCGCGAGCGTTCACACCGTCGTAGTTGCACGCATCGCGGCGACCGATCAAGCGCTATCGATCCGGAGACGTGACGCCGGGTCCAGCTACGGCGTCGAGGCGCCCGCGGGATCCCTCTCGTGGGACCCCGCCGCGGCCCGCGGCACCCGTTACCCTGCGCGCCCCCGGGGTGGCTGTCCTATGAGTCCGGCGCCCGCGCGGCGCTGGCCAGGACCTGGAAGCTCTCGTCCGCGCAGCGTTTCCAGCTGAAGCGCGCCACGTTCTGGTGACCCTTCTGCACCAGCGTGTGTCGTAGCTCGTCGTCGGTCACGATCCGCTCCATCGCTCTGGCCCATCCTTCGGTGTCCATGGGATCGAGCAGCAGGCCGCCGTCACCGACGACCTCCGGGATGGACGCGCGGTTGGACGCGATGACGGGGGTTCCGACCTTCTGAGCCTCGATTGGCGGGAGGCCAAAACCCTCGAACTCGCTGGGAAAGACGAGGGCGGACGAGGCCTTCAAGAGCGCGAAGACATCGTCCCTGCGCTCCAGAAAGCCCAGGTGATGCACGCGGCCGTCGATCGCATAGGCCGCCGCGCGTCGGGCAGCGCGGTCGTACACATCGCCGCGGGCGCCGCTGAGCACCAGGTGCATGTCCATCCCGGAGCGCTCCAGAAACCTCGCGAAGCTCTCTACCAGGCCCCGGTGATTCTTGTGCGCGTGGTCCGCAGCGGGGTAGTAGAAGAACGGAGTCGGCAGGCCCAGCCTGTCGACCGTCGCCTGGGCGCTGCGAGCGTCGCAGGGCACTCGCTCGCTGACCCCTTCGAGCACCGTGACGATGCGCCGCCCGGGCACGCGGTAGCGTCGCATGACGTCCTGCCGGCTGAACTCCGAGATCGCGATGATACGGCGGGCGCGCAGAAAGGAGGCGGCGAACAACGCCGTGCGCTGAAGTCGGGTCGGCAGCGGGAAGTGGGCAGGCAGCCAGTGGTGCTGAAGGTCGTGGACCGTGATGACCTGTCGAATGCGGTGCGGTAGCAGCGGCGCCGCGAAGTTCGATGGCGACCACAGCACGTCGACGGGGTGGGTCTCGAGGTGCCTCAGGAGGCCAAAGTTTTCGTCACGGATACGCTGAACGTGTCGATATGGACCGCTGGAAGCGTCGACCAGGTTCAACCGGGCGTCGTCGAAGGTCGCCATGGACTCCTGGCTGCAGAAGAGCGTGACCTCGGCGTCCTCGCGAGCCGCCAACTGCTCCACGACGCTTCGGCAGTACACCTCGGAGCCGCCGACCCGCCCGGGCCGGAGGTACAAAAGGTTCACGCCGATGCGTAGGGTGAGGCTTGTCATGCGTGCGCTATTTCAACCGGGGCGCGGGTGTCCGTCAATCGTGGCGGCCCCCGCTCTGCTCGCCCGGCCCTGGTGTCCGCCTGGGAACATCTCAACGGCGCGGGGCCCCCTCGACGAGCTGCGCCCCGGTCCCGACGTCGATGATCTTGGTGCGGTCCCCCAGGACGATGAGCTTTCCCCCTACCATCGCGGCCTCCGCAGAGGTCGCCCAGGTGCGGCGCGTCTCGCCCACAATCGACCAGCTCCCGACCTTCTTTGGCGCCCCGCCACCGCCGGCCATGTCGAAGAGCGTCAGGGTCGAGTGGATGTAGTCGCCCTCTTGTCTGGCGTGAGTGAGTCCGATGAACCGACCCGAGACGCTCTGGCCATCGAGGAACACCCCGTCGCTCTCACAGTCGTCGTTCGTCGCGTTGGCGGGTAACTCCGCGAGCGGTCGGAGATCGACGGCCACCTTGGCCCGCCGATCGAACAGACGGCATGAGTCCTTCATCCTCCAACGGCGCTGGACGGCTTCGCGGGGAGGCGTGGAGCGCGGCTCGCACACGGCCGGGGCGGTGGCACAGGTGCCCGCCGGGTTGTCCGGGGTCAGGTACGTGATGCCGCTCCTCATGCCACCACCTCCGAGGTCCATGGCGGCGGTGATCTCCACATCCATCATGTTGACGTTGCGGTCGCGTAGCGTCAGGCAGAGCGCGTTGGCGGGCGCTTTGGACAAGGCGACACTGGAGCTCGACTGCATGTATCGCGCTACGGCGTCACCTTCGGACGCTCCCAGGCAGGCGCGGTGATCCGCTGAGAGCGCCACCTTTCCGATGCGGCGGGCGGCGAGCTTGGGTCGCAGGGTGATCTCCCAGGCGCTGTCGTCGCCGCCGACGACGATGACGCTGTCGCGCGTGGGGTGCCGGACGGAGTAGCCATCCTGGAGTCCTGGTATGGCGAGATGGGCGATCTCTGCACCATCGAAGCCGGGCAAGGCCGCGCGCCCGGCTTCGATGGCGAAGGCGAGAGGCCGGGCGGTGGCAGCCTCGCCGGGGGATGTCGTGGACGTCGTGGAAGTGGACGTGCTGTTGCACGATGAGCAGGGCGCGAGGACCACAAGTGCTGCCAAGAGCGGGAAAAACGTCGCTGACAATGAGCTCGTGGACATCGGCATCATCCTGGCATGGTCGTGAATGCATCCCTCGAGCATGTGGCCCGACGCTGGGCCAATGTGCTGCCGCACAAGCCGGCCGGTGTCAAACTCGGAGCCTCTCGTCAGGGCTTGGCCCCCCCCGAGGCCTCCTCACTCCGCCGGCCTCGCCGGGGCTCAGCTCGGGCCCGGAGCGGCCTCCGGCGGGCCGGCGACCGGGCGTCGTGGTCGCACCTCGAACAGCCCCCATCGATGGTTACGTCCTTGAGCTTTCGCGGCTTCCGCGTGACTCTGTCCGTATGTGCTCCCTCCGACGATGGGCCCTGACCTTGCCGCCGCTGCTGTGTGCCGCGTGGTTGGTGGGCTGCGAGAGTTTCGACATCTTCCGGACGACGTTCCCCGACGTCGAGCCCGCCGTGATGTATCGCGCGGCGCAACAGACTCCGCCAGCCAGCGCGCCCACGCGCCTGCGTGTGATGACGTGGAACATCAAGTTTGGCGGTGGGCGAGTAGACTTCTTCTTCGACTGCCACGGCGACCGGAGCCAGATGTCGCAGGACGAGGTGGTGGCCCATCTGGAGGGTCTGACATCGAAGATCCGCGACTACGACCCGGACATCCTCCTGCTCCAGGAGGTCGACGTCCTCTCGAAGCGGACGGCGTACTTCGATCAGCTCCAGTATGTGCTCGACCACACCGATCTGAACTTCGCCGCGTACGCCTCTCAGTGGCGCGCCGACTTGATCCCGCAGGACGGCGTCGGGCGGGTCGACACCGGAAACGCGATCCTCGCCAAGTGGCCACTGGAGGATGCCACGCGCTTCGCCCTGGCGGACATCACCGAGTTCTGGTGGGCGAAGAACTACTTCTGGCTGCGTCGCAACGCGATCCGGGCGACAGTGGCCGTGCCGGGGCGGGATGATCTGCACGCCGTCGGAGTTCACGCGGCCGCCTACAGCAAGGACGGCACCAAGAAAAAGCACATCGATCGATTCAAGCAGCTGCTCGACGAGATCCACGACGCTGGCGGCGCGGTCATCGGCGGCGGGGATCTCAACGCGCTGCCTCCACAGTCCGCCAAAATCGAAGACTATCCCGACTCCGTGTGTCCCGATGACGGCGAGTTCGATGCCGGCAGCTATGCCGGCGAAGAGCAGTGGCTTCAGCCCCTGTACGACAGCTACAGCCCGTCCATCTCGCTGGCAGACTATGCGGCCGACAACAGCCCCTACTGGAGCCACACGACCGACGGCGCGGGGTTCTGGAATCGCAAGCTGGACTACCTCTTCACCAACCTTCCAGTGGTCGGTGGCTCTGGGCTGACGCACCAGGACGAGAGCTCCGGGGGGACCGCGACGATGCCCTTGTCCGACCACGCCCCCGTCTCGTTCGAGTTGGAGCTGTCGCCGTGACGCGAGGAGCCTCGACCGCTGGCTGCGTCGTCGTCGCCCTGGGTCTCATGGTGCTGTCGTCCGCCGCGCGCGCCGGCGAACCGACCTCCGAGACGGGAGGGACGTCCGCCACGGCGCCGGCTCCAGAGGCGGCCGGTGGCGCTCCCGAGGGGGCTCCCGCGGAGCCCACCAAGGACTCGGCGCGGCATTTCTCGAACGAGACCGCGTACACGTTGCCGCGCGGTCGTTTCGAGATGGGTCTGTTCAAGCCGCTCCGCTTCGCCGTGACCGACGCCATGGAGCTGTATACGCACCCGATCGTCAACGTCGTGATGCCACACCTCGGGCTCAAGGTCGGCATCGCTGAGCTCAAGCGCTGGGCCTTCGCCACCGAACACACGCTGTCGTGGCCGACTCAGCTGCTTCGAACGATGCAGGGGCGGGGCTATCTAAAGGGCTTGTTGCTGCTCAACGGTCTGTTGCCGCCCGATGCTCACGTGCCGCAGATGCTGGCCACAAACCACTACATCATGGCGTCGTCTCGCTTTCATAGCACCCACACCTTCACGGCCCGCCTGGGTTTGAACCTGGGCATCGCCTTCGGCGAGTCGACCATGCCGACCGTGGATTACCCTATCGCGTACACCCGCATGGCCGCCTATCACGACGGGATCTCGTTTACCGCAGGGGTGGACGTCCGCGGCAAGATCTACGACATCCTGTGGTACCGCGCGGAGCTCGATGTCTGGGGGTTGGTTCGTTACGAGGGGCAGTGGGCCCTGGAGCACGTGTTGATGGCGACGCTGCGCACCTCCGAGCTGTTCTCCCTGGAGCTGGGCTACAAGGTGGTCGTCGGTGAGTACCCGTTTGGGCACGACGCTCACATCTACCCCGTATTCGACCTGAACTGGGCCTGGTACTAACCCGCATTTCTCACCAGACTTCGGCTGCAACCTTCGGATG
>JAAZYN010000015.1 GCA_014239625.1 Myxococcales bacterium
GGGTGAAACGGGTCTACTTTCCGCATGTATTTCAGGCTCATGCACTCTGTCGCCGCGATCACCACGACGTTGGCTATCATCGCGCTGGTCCCCATGGGACACGCGCCCGACGCGTCGGCCGGCAAAGACGACAGGTGTCAGGGCTTGTCAGCGCTGAAGTCTCTCAGCGCTCTTCGCGGCAGCGCGGCTCTCGGCGTAGAGCGGAAGAACGGCAGGTTGACCGTGTCCGACGCCCACAATGCCCAGCCTCTCTTTGTCGCGAGCTGCGGTCGTATCGACAAGCACGGGCTGGCCGTCGACGTCGAGCGCCCCGATCGGAGCACACCCGCCAGGACGTTCGTTCGGCGCGACGCCCGTGGCTCTAGCGTCTACACGCACTCGGTGACCGCGCGAGGCGCCCGCGCAACGGTGATCTCAGCGGGCTACCTGCTAAAGCCCGAGGTCCACCTGACCACCTTCGACAACGATGATTTTCATATCGCCGACGGATCGGGCGCTCTGATTCACAGCGTCACCACGAAGTCGGACGGTACGCTGGTCGAACGGCAAGGCAGCAGCTACGGTTGCGGCTGTGAACGCACCACGCGCCCTGACGGTAGGACCGACACCCGGCCTCTTCCGTAGGCGCGACTGGCCCAAGTATGCCATGCCCGTCGACCGTAAAACGCTAAACGCCGCTATCGAGCGCGCCCACGAGTGGCTGGCGATGGACCCGGACCCGCTCACCCGGCGTGAGATCCAGGCCCTCCTCATCCTCAACGACCGCACGCCGTTGGTGGAGCGTTTCTCCGGGGAGCTCAGCTTTGGCACCGCCGGGCTCCGGGGAATCATCGGCGGCGGCCCCACCCGCATGAACCTGGTCACCGTGGCGCAGGCGACGGCGGGGTTGGCGCGGCAGCTCCTGGAGGACGTCCCTGAGGCGGACAAGCGCGGGGTTGTGCTGGCCCGCGACGGTCGCCGCAAGTCTCCCGAGTTTGCCCGATTGGCCGCGGAGGTCCTGGCGGGTCATGGGATCCGGGTCTACTGGTTCGACGCGCCGACGCCGACGCCGGTGGCTGCCTTCGCCGGTCGTCACCTGAGCGCCGCGGCGACGGTCGTCATCACCGCGAGCCACAACCCCCCTGCATATAACGGATACAAGGTGTTCTCCGAGCGCGGCAGCCAAATAGTGCCCCCGCAAGACGAGAAGATCCGCGCCGAGCGCGGCGCCTCATTCAACGTGCGCCGCATTCCGCGAAAAGGCTTCGATGTGGCTCTCGGCGAAGAGCTGATCGTGCCGCTGACCGAAGACATCGGCCGCGCCTATCTGGAGGCCATTGACGCTCAGTGTGTGGGGGAACAGCCGCCGCCCGCCGACCTGACGGTGGTCTGCACATCGCTTCATGGGGTAGGGCACCCTTGGCTCATCAAGGCGCTCGAGCGGCGCGGATTCAAAGACGTCCACCCGGTGGCCGCGCAACAAGAGCCGGACATGCTCTTCCCCACGGTCCGTTTCCCCAACCCCGAGGAAGCCGGAGCGCTAGACATGGCGCTCGCCCTGGCCCGCGAGAAGAACGCGGAGCTGGTCATCGCGAACGACCCCGACGCGGATCGTCTGTGTGTGGCCGTCAACGATGCCACGTCGGCCTCAGGTTACCGCGTCTTGACGGGAAATGAGCTGGGGGTGCTGCTCGCCGATTGGCTCATCAACCAGCGCAGCAAGAGCACGTCTCCACCTGATAACCCTCTGGTGCTGACGAGCATCGTCTCCAGCACCATGCTCGAGAAGCTCGCGCAGGCCGCGGGGGTGCGGTGCGAGTACACCCTCACCGGTTTCAAGTGGCTCTGGGACAGGGCGCTGGCCCTCGAGGGTGAATCCGAATACCTGTTCGCTTACGAAGAAGCGCTCGGATATTGCGTCGGTTCGGCGGTCCGCGACAAGGACGGCATCGGCGCTGCCCAGGCGGTGCTCGAGTGCGCCGCGACGCTGAAGGCCGAGACATCGACGCTGGCGCAGCGCCTCGACGAGCTGGTCATGGCGCATGGGCTCCATGCGACCCGCCAGGTGTCCATCGTTTTCGAGGGCGCTGGTGGCAACGCGAAGCGCGCTGCGGTCATGACCACGCTGCGCGATGAAGTGCTCGGCGAGTTCGCGGGCATGGCCGTCGTGTCTCGGCGGGACTTCGCAGACGACACCGAGGCCACCCGAAGCGGGCTGGGCGCCACCAGCGACATGATCCTGTGGGCCCTCGAGGACGGTGGGAGAGTCATCGCGCGGCCCAGCGGCACTGAACCCAAGCTCAAGTTCTATCTGGAGGTCGTCGTGCCGGTCGCCAAGCCCAAGGCCCTCCAGGGCGCTCGGGCGAGCGCCGAGGCGCTGCTCGACACGCTCGAGAGCTGGATTCACACGACGCTCGAGGCGCCCACCGGCTCTCTGACACCGGCCTCAGCGCCTGTCCAACGGAAGCCCAAACCTTCAGAGCAAGAGGAGCCCGAAGACGATGGCGGATGAGGGAACGAACCTGCTGATGGCGGAGTACATCAAGCAGGAAAAAGAGCTGACCGAGAAGATTCGCGCCGTTGACCTGGCGATGCAGGCGCCCGTCGCGAAGCTCCGCAAAGCAAAACAGGTGCTGGACAAGGCGAAGGCGTATTTCGACCGATGTCTGCAGGAGGTGCGGCCACTGCAGTCGGACAAGACGCTGCTGGAAGGAGAGCTCGAGCTCGTATTGGAGAACAAGGGTAAGCTCCGGGTCGAGTCGCGGCTCGCCGAGGGGGAGGGCATGCGCCCTGGCACCCAACAGCTCGTGCAACAGATGCAGAAGTTGGCCGGAGACCCTGGGCAGGCTGAGGCCGCCGCAGCCGCGAAACAGCTTAAGGTCGAAGATGAGCTGGCGGCGCTGAAGAGCAAGTTGGGCCAGTAGTCGCTGCGGTCGGCTGCGCCGGTGACTCACGGGACGATTATTGGGTGACTACCTGCGAGCGTCGGACGATGGGATTGGGGCCGCGCGCCGCTTCGCCAAACGCCTGGAGTCCGCGGTAGAGCCCGCGTATTGGCCGGCCCTTGTTCGCCAGATGCTCAGCCCAGCCAGCAGCCTCGCGATGGGCGCAGATCGCCTCCAGGGGCTCCTCGAGGGCGCGCTGGCGGGTTGGGGCCGCGACGGTTGGATCGCCTTCGCTCGCACGTTCTGTGCCGACGCAGTGGGCGGCATCGTCGCCGACCGCGTCTTCGAAGAGGCGGCGGAGCTGGGATACGTCGCTCTCCGAGCCATGTTCCTGGTGTCTGGCGACGAGGCGGGTCGGAGCGTCGATCCGTCGGCGATACCGCCCGACGATGTGTTGGGCAGCCTCACGCTGGGCGAGCGCAAGGCGCGAGCGCGACGACCGGACCGGCGTCTCATCGAGCGATTGTCGCTGGACGCTGACGCCAGCGTGATTCGGATCCTGCTCAACAACGCGCGGCTGACCGAGGCCCTCGTCGTTCAGCTCTGCGCGCGACGTCCTCATCGGGGGCCGGCATTGGCGGAGGTCGCCCGCTCGCACTGGTTGGCGCGACGCGCCGTGCAACGAGCGCTGGCGTTCAATCCCTACACCCCGGTTCGGATCGTCTCCGTGCTGCTGCCGCTGTTGAGCATCGCGGACCGAGCGGAGCTTCGTCGGGCACGGTCGACCCACCCGGTCGCCATCAAGGTCGCTGAGGTCTGCGACGCGCTGATGGCCTGAGCCCGGCCGGGCTCGAGAAATCGAAGGACGCTCCGACATCGCCGCCGGCCTGCTCGTCCAGACGCTGCGCAGCTTGGGCTCGAGTTGCCGACGGGACACCAGTGGCGCGGAGCGCCAGGCAGGTGACGCTGGCTTCGACCACCGCCCGGCCAGGCCCAGGGAGCCCGCGCCGGTCGACGCCGCGGATCGGTCGGTTGAAGCCGGAGAGACGTGGACACTTCCGGGCGGTGGGGCGCGTGCCTCATCAGCCGGCCGCCTGGGCGACCATCGAGGCCTGGCCGCGACCCCTGCGCGAACTGAGATGGTCGAGTTGCTTCGGCATCGTTCAGGCCGGCCCAACGGGTGCCCGCTCGGGGATCATTTTCCCAATCGTCGTGCCACGTATTCGGCGTCGACGGTGACGTTGCCCCCGCGGTCGTCGGGGGCCTCGAACATCACGTCGGCCATCACCTCTTCCACGACGCTCCGCAGGCCTCTAGCCCCCAATCCGCGGCGGCGGGCGTGTCTGGCGATGTCTCTGAGGGCGTCTTCGGCGAAGCTGATGGCGACCTCGCTCAGCGCCAGCAGCTCCCTATATTCCGCCAAGATGCCGTCGGGCGGCGCGGTCAGGATGTTGAGCAGGTCGTCCTCTCCCAGGTCGTCCAGCTCGATAACGATGGGGAGCCGTCCCAGGAACTCTTCGAGCATCCCGTAGTTGGCCAGGGATCGATGGGTCACCCCCTGTTGGCGGGGAGCGTGTTTCGACTGACCGTCAGCGCTCGAGAACCCGACCGACCGAGCCCCCAGGTCGCGCTTCAGCTCACTGAACGTCCCGGCGCATATGAACAAGATGTTGCGGGTATCGACGGTGGTGTAGTCCTGACTCGCCATGCCGGGTGCGCGGCTGAGCGGCACGAAGAGCTCGCGGCCCTCGAGGAGCTTCAGCAGCGCTTGTTGGACCCCTTCGCCACCGATATCCCGCGCTCCAGCCCCTGTGTTGGCGCTGTGTTGACGCCGCGCGATCTTGTCGATCTCATCGACAAAGACGATCCCATGCGCACAGCGCGCGGCGGAGCCACCCGACGCGACCAGCAGCTCGGTGATCATTTGCTCTACATCACGACCGTAGTAACCAGCTTCGGTGTACTCGGTGGCGTCCACGACCACGAAAGGGACCTCCAGGACGCTTGCCAGATGCCGGGCGAGGTGGGTCTTGCCGCTACCTGTGGGACCGATCAGCAGCACGTTGGACTTCTTGAGGATCCCGGGCGAGCCGTTGGCGTCGATCGCCGCGATCCGCCGCGAGTGGTTGTAGGCTGCTATAGCCAGAGCTCGCTTGGCTCTATGTTGCCCCACGACGTACCGGTCGAGATGCCCGTGAAACTCACGGGGGGTACGGGTGCGCGGGCGCTCGCGCTCGATCGACACCATGGAATGAGCATAGCGCGCGATCGGGTTGTGTCCATTCGCAGGTCGCTTAACCGCTTTAACCACCGGCTCTCAGCGCTGATTGCTTGACACGGCCTCGCCCAGGTACCGATAAAGCCGGCCTCCATAAGCCCCGGGGTTAAGTTGTGATTCAACGCTCTTCGATTCTGGCATCGGCCCTCGTAGCTACTGCTCTAATGGGTTCGGTCGCCAGCGCCGCCGAATTTCAGATCTACGTCCCGCTGACGGTCAAGCACGGGGGTCAGGCCGTCGAGGTCTACATGCCCCAGACCTTCAAGGCTCATGGTGGACTCACGGGCTCGGCCCTGGTGGACGCTGCCATGTCCGAGCTGAGCAAGGTCTACGCCGACGTGAAAGCGCTCGACGTGAGCGTCAAGGGCGCGACCGCCAACATCGGCGTCAGAGATGCCGCCAAGACCACCGATCCTGCCACCGTCGACCGGGCCGCCGGGGCCGTTTATCATACCCTCAAGGCGGCTGGCGTGAGCGCCGTGACCCTGCTCAAGCGTCCGGTCGATGACAACCATTTCGTGCGGGGCGCCTCGCTCATCGTGTTGCCCTTCACGGCCGTGATGCCTCCCAACCGTCTCAAGTACGGGCTCGTTCGTTTTGGCGCCGTGGTGGCCTCCGCGAACGCCTTCTACAAGCGCCTGGCAGAGGGTGATGTCGAGATCCGCAGGGCGGCGCTCAGCCTGCTCAATGGCGGCAGTCCGGCGATCAAGATGGCCTTGCTGGAGCGGATTCGGATGTTCAAGTTCTACGATCTGGCCAAGAACCTGATCCCACGTCTGACCGATCCCCACATCGGCGTCCGTCTCAAAGCGCTGGCGGCGGTGAAGGGCAGCAAGAACAAGGACATCCTCAAGGTGTTGGAAGACATCGTCGCCACCGACCCGAGCGCCGACGCGAAGATCCTGGCGGTTCGTGTCCTCGTCAACGCGGGCGAGAACCGCTACAAGCGCTACCTCCTGCTCGAAAAACTCAAGAGCGGTAAGGTCGCCGTTGTACTCAAAGCGGCCAAGGGTCTCATCGCCGCCAATGAGCCCAAGTTCGGCACCGCCTTCACTGGGCTACTCCTCCACGTCGACGCTGCGGTCCGCGAGGTGGGGTTGCGGGGGCTGTCGCACTACCAGCTCTACAGCTCCATGGCCGAAGCGTTGGCCAACTCCACCTTGAACGCCGGCATCGCCGAGCGCCTGGCCAAAGTCGTGAGCGATAAGGCTACCGGTGCTCAGCAAGCCAAGGGCGTCAATTGGCTCGTGACGAAGGGCTCCAAGCTCGGAGCGCTGCACGGCGCAAGGGTCGCCGGAGACAAGCGCGTGGCTGGCACGACCCCGGCCTTGGTGACCGCGCTGAAACGAAAAGAGCCCCGGGTTCGCCTGGCGGCGGCCAAGGCGTTGAGCCTCCTCCGCGACCCAGCGGCGCTCGAGCCCATGGCCACCTTGATTCGTGAACTGAAGGGCGGGGACATCACGGAGCGAGAGGCCATGGAGCGCTTCGCGATCAAGATCGTCGAGGCTCAAACGCTCGAGCAGGCCATCAAAATCTCCAAGTCCGTCGACGTCACCGTGCGCCAGCTCGCCATCAAGTCCCTGGCCGCCAAGGTCGACAAGCACAAGATGAAAGTTGTCAGCACCCTCAACATGCGCATGAACGACTCCGACGTGAGGATCCGTCGCGCTGCGGCCTTTGCGCTGGCTCGCATCAAGGATGACGCGGTGGCGCGAAGGCTGCTCGACAAGGTCAACGACAGCGACCCCGGCGTGCGCGCCGAGATCGCGTTCGCGGTCGCCAACTCCACGCTGAAGGCCGCGCCAGCGATCCTCGTGAAGATGATGAGCGACAGTCATAAGCTGGTGAAGCGCGCTGCGGTCATCGGCCTGCGCTTGAAGAAGGTGATGATGGCGCTGCCGAAGCTCAAGATGTTGTCGAAGATCCGTTATCCGGCGGTTCGCCTGGAGGTCTGGCGCGCTATCGCGTCGATGTCGACCAAGGGCGATGCGAACGACTTCGACATGTGGTCGACTGACGCTTTGTACGATAAAGCGCCCGACATTCGCGTGCTTGCCATCAAGATGCTGTCCGCCTATCCGGCCGACCAACGCACCGCGGGCTCGATCGGAGGCGCCGTCATCGACACGTCGGTGACGGTCAAGGTTGCTGCGCTCGCGGCCTTGGGTGTGTTGAAGCATCCGAACGCTGGAATGGAGGCTGCGCGCGGTCTCTTCGATGACGACAAAGAGGTCAAGCTCGCGGCTCTGCAGGCCATCGAGAAGCTCAAGCAGGTCGCCGTCAAACCGCGCCTCAAAGAGTTCCTGAAGCGGGAAAAAGACGTCGAGCTCAAGCAGAAGGGGAAGTCGGTCTTAGACTCTCTCTGACAGAGAGAATCAGGAGGGTTGAACGCGTGCTGCGCCAGGTAATTCGTGGCTAGCACGTGAACCAACTCGTGGGTGAGCACGTCCAGGTCGACCGCGAACAAGAGGCGGAGCACGTCGAGCCAGCCCCAATGCCGCTCACTTAAGGGCAACGACGTAACTTCGCAGGAGATTCAGGCGCCTTTACTTTCTCATTCGCCCCCCCCGCCCCCGCTGGGGGAGCCAGCGCCGCCCTTCGGGCGCCCACTCCGCTCCTCCCTTCCTCCGCTCGCAGGCTCGCTACGTCACTACGTCGCTCCGGGGCGGCCGACGGAGTCGCCCGGCCCGACAGGCGCGACAAACGCATCAAACGCCCGAGGCCTCGACGCCGCGTTCAACGGTTCCTCATCCGCGTTCAGGCGCCCGTCCTGTGACGCCCACAAGGCTAAGTGACCGGCATTGGGGCTAGCCCGCAGGGTTCGGGCCACGCATCAGACCCGCGACCGCTTCCAGATCCGACCCTCTCGGGAGCTCCCAGCCGTCCTGATAGTTGAAGAGTTCGGTAGGCGCGCGGCCGCTGTAATCGTCAGCGAGTATCTCGATGTCGGACCCACGGATAAAACCAGGATGGGCGTGGCCACAGGCGCGGGCCAGCCACATGATCTCCTTTCGAAAGGTGATCAGGTAGTTGGCCATCCGGTGGGCCTTGTTCGTCGGGTCAAGCCCGCGCACGAGCCACTTGTTGTGGGTCGCCACGCCCGTCGGGCAGTGCCCGTTGTGACAGCGCTGAGCCTGAATACAACCGATAGCGAGCATCACCTCCCGGGCCACGCTGATCATGTCGACGCCCAGGCCGAACGCCACGAAGGCAGTGCTCGGGAAGCCCAGCCGGCCGGATCCGATGAAGACGATGTCCCGGTGCAGCTCGCGTTCGGCGAAGATAGAGTAGATGCGGGGAAAGGCATGCCTCCAGGGCAGCGACACATGGTCGGCGAAGACCAACGGCGCGGCTCCAGTCCCCCCTTCGCCGCCGTCGACCTGAATGAAGTCGGGCCCCCGACCCGTGGAAACCATGGTGTCACCCAGCTCGCTCCAGAACTCATCGCGGCCGATAGCGGCCTTGACTCCAACCGGGAGCCCGGTCGCGTCGGCCACGCTCTCGATCATCTCGATGAGTCCGTTCACATCCTTGAACGCGCGGTGATAGGCGGGGCTGATGCAATCCTTGCCCATCGGGATGCCGCGAATCCTCGCGATCTCTTCGGTGATCTTGGCCGCGGGTAATACGCCGCCTCGCCCCGGCTTGGCGCCCTGACTCAGCTTGATCTCGATAGCCCTTACGTTGTGGGCCTTGCAGACCTCGACGACCCTGTCCAGCGAGAAGTTACCGTCGGCGTCGCGCGCGCCGAAGTAGCCCGTGCCGAGCTGCCAGATCAACCCCGCGCCGTGGTCGTGGTACGACGCCACCCCGCCCTCGCCGGTGTTGTGCATGGCGTTGGCCTCGAAGGCCCCGCGGTTTATGGCCTCGGTTGCCCGCGCTGATAGCGAGCCGAAGCTCATCGCCGACGTGTTGATGATGGACGTGGGGCGGAACGCTTTGGCGCGGCCTCGCCAAGCGCCCATGACCTTCGCGCAAGGCACGTTGTGAAGCGGGTCGTAGTCGTCGTCGCCTTTGTGCGGCTCCGGCAGCGGGAACACGCTGTGCTTGATGATCATGTAGTTCGGCGTCTGCTCGATCGCGTTGTCGGTGCCAAACCCGAAGTAGTTGTTTTGCTTTTTTGCGCTGGCGTAGACCCAGCTCCGCTCGTCGCGAGAAAATGGCCGCTCCTCATCGTTGGAGGTCACGATGTACTGTCGCAGCTCGGGCCCGATGCTCTCGAGTAGATAGCGCAGGTGTCCGATCACCGGAAAATTGCGCAGAATGGCGCGCTTGGTCTGCACCAGATCATAGATCGCGACGATGATCAGAAGCCCCACGACGGTGACCAGGACCCAAAGACCTGTGCTCATAGCCACTCTCCTTTGCTGCGGTAACTCCATCGTACTCTGGGGACAGTATTTGGGACAGCCCCCCAGCTCGTGTCCCGAGTGGAAACTACGCTTGCATAACCCTGGCTTGTTTGGCCCCTGCCGGCGTCGCTCGGGTTTGAACAGGTCCGCGCCAGTCCTGCACCCTCGCGCCGGCTGACGCGCACGGCGCGGACGGCCAGGCGGGTGACGTCGGTTTCGACAACCATCGAGCCAGAGGCAGGGAGCACGCTCCTGTCAACGCTGCGGATCCACCGGTCGCGACCACCCCAACACGTGATGCATCTGGGACAGCCCACGTCTTGGGGTGGTCGCGACCGCGGCCCTAACACCCCGAGCCGACAGCCAAGTTCTGTCTGACGAACAGGATCGACGTGCCATCGAGTCACCCCCTACAATCCAGCCCATGCTTCGGATCCACCTGATGCTGTTCGCCGCCGCTTCGGCCTCTGCCCTACAGCTGTTCGGGCCCCTGGCGCGAGGAGCCCTACCTGTCCGCCTGTCCCCACTCGCGGCCGCGTCCAAGATGGCCCCTGAGCTCATCCAGCGACTCCGCTTGGCGCGGCTGAACCGAGGCCAATGGCCCGAACGAGTGAGCCTGCTGGTGCGACTTGGGGCCATCGACTCGTCGGCGGCCATCGACGCCCTGGAGAAGCGCGACGTCTTGTTCGCGCGCGGAGCCAGTGGCGCGCCGATAAGCCGGGCGGGCTGGTACGCTGCCTCCGCGAGCACCGCGCAGGGCCTGAGCGCCTTGAACGACCACCCGGCGGTGGAGCGTCTGGGAGCAGGGGCCAGGGCCGCCATCCGGCCCAGCGTGCCGTTCATCGGAGACTTCGGTGAGGTCCACGCCATCACCACCGCGTTGGAGGCTCACGCCCGTCGCCACGGAGCTGAACAGCGACGCAGCACGGGGCATGGCGTCGTCATCTGCGACGTCGACGACGGCATCGACCCCTTCCACCCCTTATTCTTCAAAGCCGACGGCGGCTACTATAGCTGGTTCGACGAGGACGGCGACGGCGCGTTGACCCCGGGAGTAGATCGGGTCGACTTCGACCGGGACGGCGCGCCGGACGGAATCCTCGAGCTCCTGGAGGCGGGGGTGGTCGACTCCTGGTCCCAGACGATGGAAGGGGTCGGGGATGGTTTCTCGGCCGGTCGAGACTACCTGTTCTACGACGTGGACGGCGACGGCGTCCGAGACGTCGGCCCGCCGTCCTACGACGACAGCTCGCCGTCGTTCGGGGAGCCATTCTTCATCGCCGACGACGTCGACGGAGACGGAGCGCTCCACCCAAGCGAGAAGCTCATCGGCCTCAAGACTTCAAAGATAAAGGGCATCTGGCGTGTTGGCCAGGGGGTGTTCGAGCGCGGCGTGAACCTCACCGAGCATTACGGCTACAACGACGGTGACCACGGCACCGGCGTCGGCGGGATCCTCATCGGCGGCATCTTCGGCAAGACCAGCATGACCGGTGTCGCCCCCGACGCAGAGCTGGTAGTCATCAACATCTACACGGAGCAAGAGGACGACGACGCTCAGCTGCTCGAGGCGATGGAGTGGGCCAGAGACCTTGGCGCGTCCGTGTTCATCCACGAGTACGGGAGTCACTTCGCCGAGTTTGGTGACGGCAGCTCGAGCTGGGAGGCGGTGCTGGACAGCTTCGCGGGGGAAGGCGCAGCGCAGCTGGCGGCGACGCACAACTTCGCTGGCTACGACGGCCACGGGGCCGCGACGATCGGACCGGGTGAATCTCAGAGCGTGGCCCTGCAGACCTTCGATGTGCCGGGGTTCAACAACTACGTGATGGGGACGCTGCGGTGGCGCGGAGCCGACACTGACATCACAGCGCAGCTGGATATGCCGGATGGGACCATCATCCCGTTGACCGATGGTGAGGCGTATTTCGGTACCTGGTATGCGGGGGTCAGCGTCGGCTTCAGCGACCGGGGGACTGGCATGCTGGCCTTTCTGATCGCCAAGCTGAACTCGCAGCAGACGGACTTCGAGCCGCTGGGCGACAGCGAGATGCTGCTGCAGATTCAGAGCGCGGCCTCCGCAGCCACCCCGTGGCGAGTGCACATCTCCGATGAGACCGGTTACTCGTACGCAACCAGTGTTGTCGGTGTAGCGACCGACGTGGGGACCATGGCCCACCCGTCCACCGCCGACACGATCATCTCGGTAGGCGCGATGGTGGGCAACGAAGTGCACGACGGCGAACAAGACGGTGACCTCCGGCTGTACAGCGGTCGCGGGCCTCGTATCGACGGCGAGCGCGGCGTCGATATGATCGCCCCTTCGGACCACTTCTCGGCGCTGCATCAACAAGGCTTGGGAGATGGCGCACCTCACGTCGGGCTGTTCGGAGGCACCAGCGGCGCGCTGCCCCAGGTGGGCGCGGCGGTGGCGCTGCTTCGGTCCAAGGAGCCCACCCTCAGTGTCGCCGACGTCCGCCAGCGGCTGAGAGACAGCGCGGGAGACGACGATCTGACGGCCACCGTCCCGAACGATGAATGGGGTTACGGCAAACTCCGCATCCACGCGCTGTTGTTCGGCGACGAGCCGGCCGCAAACGCGTGGCCTGTGGCCAGAGCGACGTCGAAGATGGCGCACGTAGGACATGAGGTCGAGCTGAACGCGGCCGACTCGAGCGACGCCGACGCCGATGCCGGTGCCCTGATCTTCCGTTGGGATCTGAACTACGACGGGGCCTGGGACATCGTGACCCAGGGTGAGCCCGTGGTCGCCGCGACCTTCGATGCGATCGGGGCGCACATCGTCAAACTCGAGGTCGAAGACGAGCTTGGCTACGGCGATCAGGTCCTGCTCCCGGTGACGGTGGTCGAGGCGCCGCCCATCGAGCCGGAGCCGGAGCCGGAGCCCGGGTTGGACTCAGCTCCACAAGAGCAAGCAGGCCCACAAGGGCCACCCGATGCGTCGTCGAGCCCGTCGCCCCAGGAGCTGGTGGCGCCCTCACCGGCGAGAGAGACTGGCTGCAGCGGCGGCGCGCCGGTCGGGCCTCTGGGCTCCCTGTACCTGCTGTTATGGATCGGCCTGTGCGTGCGGCTCACGCGCTCGAGGACGTTGGGTTGAATGCGGCTGACGGGCGCCGGCCGGCGCGGTCAGGCGACGGATCCGCCGGTCGCAACCGCAGAGCCGTGAATCCTCCAGGCCAGCACCCGACGTCGCGAGTCCGGCGGAACCGACTTGACGTGTGGCCCACTCACGCGGGAAATAGGTGTCGATGTCTGCACCTGAGGGGGTGAAACGCGATGGCCGAACCAAATGAAAATGGCTTCTTGTTCGAGCGAGAATGGGCCGATGGGAAAGGCGGCACCATCACCTACTCCATCGACCCCGAGTACAAAGCCCGCGTAGTGATGACGGGCAAGGGCAGCATGGACGGCACGCACGCCTTCGTGAAGATGCTCGATGAGGCTATCGACGAGCTGGGCCGGGACAAGCTCGTGGAGTCCAAGATCGATCTGCGACGCTTGAGCCACTCCCCCATGCGGGCCCAGTTCGTGCTCGGAAAATGGTTGTTCGGCAACAAGAAGCTCATCAAGAACCTGGCCATCTTCGGCGGCAAGGCCTGGGAGATGAAGCTCGCGCGATTGATCATGAAGATCGCGCGCATGCCGCGAGTCGGCTTCTTCGACACCGAAGCGCAGGCCGTCGCGTTCCTCGGCTGGCCGGAGCCGTGAAGCATCTCCAACGCACGCTGATGGCGCTCCTGATGCTGGCCGTTGCGACAGCATCTGCCCTCGCGCAAGAGCCCGCCGCCGCGCCCGAGCGGTCCACGTTCAACGAGACCCGGCAAGGGTTCGGGTTGGGTGTGTTAGCCGGCGAGCCGATGGGCTTGACGGCGAAATTTTTCATTAATCGCCACCACGCGCTACAGGTCCACATGGGCTGGGATTTCACGGACTCAGCGTTCGACACCATCCTGGACTACCTCTACCACATCGACGCGTTCACGCTGGATACGACGACGTTGGAGCTACCGCTTTACGTCGGCGGAGGGCTGAAGCTCGGGCAGGAGGTGGGGCAGGCCACCGGCCGAGTGTTCTTCGGGATTCGCTTTGTGGTCGGGGTCGCCGCGGAGTTCACGACGATCCCGCTGGAGGTCTTCGTCGAGGCCGCGCCCGTCCTCGGCGTCACCCCCGTGCTGCGAGCAGACGTCGACGCTGGGGCGGGGGTCCGCTACTTCTTCTGAGCGATGCTGCAGCGGGTGCTGTCCGGGTACGACGCCAGCATGCCGAGGAACGGCCGGAGATAACTCGCCCCGTCGAGCTTGGCGAAAGAGTCGTTTATCAGCGAGCTGTTCTGGCTCCCTGTCCACGGGGTGAATCGCTTATTGGCCGAGCCCGCTCGCCGAGTCCCCATGTCGAGTCCCATGACCGGTGTGCTGCAGCGCCCATCGAAGGACGCCTCGCCGAAGTCGACGGTCTTGGTGCTGGCGCTGCTGTGCGTGCGAAAATGCGCCCGACGCGCCTGGGGCTCGTACACGATCTGCCACTTCGTCTGGGAGTCCTGGGCGACGTCGTCGAGAGCGGCGAACGCTTCAGCCACCAGCGCGGCGCCTCCGCTCGATCCGGCGGCCGCCTTGCGGACCGCCAACGCGGCGCGGGTGAACCGTGCCAGGGATCCCGCACCGGTGGGGGCAGCCTGAGCGCCACCGAGCCCGGCGGCGCGCCGTGCGAACGCCGTGGAGCGAGCATAGGTGCTGTTGGTCAGCGCGGCCATCGGCAAGCCTTTGCCGCGATGAACGACCAGGGCACCGCCGATGTATTCGAACGTGCCGCACGCGCCGGAGGCATCACACACAAAGTAATGCACCGGCGCATAAAGATTGGACACTCGGAGGCCTGGCGCAGCGGCAGCCACCTCTTGGAGGGTGGCGAAGTTGTCGAGGTTGTACTGGACCCATTGAAGCTCGTTGAGGGTGACCCGCATGTCCGGTGCTGGATACCGCGAGCCCCCCAGCCAGAGGACCTCCACCACCAGACCGCGCTCGTTCATGCCGCCATTGGGCAGCTCGCGGCCATACTGGTTGAACGTCAGGCTGCCGTAGCGAGATGTCCAGGCCGCCGGGGCGCTCCTCGTCGACAAGAGCAACGCGCGCTTGGCCACACCCCGTTTGTTCGTGAGCACCGCTCCCTGCTCGTTGCTCCAGTCGTAGTTTTTGGCCACGACGACCCCAGCCGATGGGGCCGAGGTCTTCATGCGGAGCGCGGTACAGGCCTCAGTCGGCGTGGGGGTCGCCGCGACCAAGGAGCAGCCCAGAAAGACTCCGAGAGAAAGATAACGCGAGGGCATTCAGGGTAACCTCAGCGGCCGAAATGAAACACAAAGCTACCTCGGCAGGCCTGCCGAGGCGCACGCACTGTCATCTGGCGAATGCGCCTGATCACGCATCCCGTCAACGGTTGGTCGCGCAGTGTATTCCCAGCCAACGAGATGCCCCTCAGCTTTCCCTTCTCATCGAGCGTGAAGTCAATCTGAACCTGGCCATTGAGCCCCGGCTTCATCGCGCGCCGCGCTCGGAAACACGCCCTGAAAGCTCCCGCACGCCGGCGCAGCTCCCTGCTGAGGTTCGGGCAGCCAGGCTCGGCTTTCGCCCGAGCGTTCAGGGACGTGGCCACGACGCCCGGGTCGACCCGGCGAACCCCTTTGGGCTGCGTCAAGCCCCTCGCCGCCATAGGCTGACCGACGACGTCGCTGTCTCCGGACGGAGCCGCCAGACCCTTTTCACCTTCACGATAGGCGATCGGGGTCCCGGCGGCGCCACTCGGCGCCGAGCTCGTCTCGAACATCCGACCCAAGCGCGCTTCACCGGCGCCATCACGGCGCAGAAGCCGGGCGACCGGAGAGCCGATCTTGGAGCTCGCCAACAGGTCGGTGAGGTCGGTCGCGGGGGGAGCCTGGACGTGCGCGTCGTTGGCCTCCACGCGACCCACGGTCTTCCTGTCTTCGAGCCACAAGTCTTTGGTGACCGTCAACACCGGCGCATGGCCCGACGGCGCCGCAGTCGTCGGAGCCGGAGCCGCTACGGGCTCGATGAGGGGCCGCCGGTCGAGCAGCACTTGTCGAGACGCCGAGCGATGGGCGAGGCGCTCAGGATGCCAAGCCTCAGCCGCCAGCCACATCAGCGCGCCCTGTAATAACAAGGCAGAGGCGAAGGCGACGACTCCCCAGGCGTCAGAGCCTGGACCAAGGTGGCGTCCGAGAACCTCGAAACGGGTCTCGAAAGCGCCCGAGCGGCTGACGCCCCAGTCACCTGGAAAGAGCTCGCAGGCCCGAATGGCGCCGTCCGCGTCACCGCGCCAGCGGCCCGGAGTCACCTGCTGACCGCCCAGGCTGAGGCGGCTCGCGTCCTCGGCGCGCACACCCACAGCCACAGCGCCAGAGGCGGCGATATGAAACGCGGCCGGGTACCCGCCGTGGGGATCCGCGGGAGCCGGAGCGATGGCGCGCCAGCTACCGGGTTTGGACAACGTCTTTGAGTCGATCAGTCGCCCGTTGAGGCTGGTCTCGACCGCGACCCGCAGCCGCTCGTCGATGCACGCCCAGAGCGCTCCGACGGTGGCGACGATCGCGCCCACGGCAGCGAGCACCATCCCCGCTCCGGCGTCCAGGCCCGACTGCGACATCACCGACAAGCCGAAGGCCGCGACGATCCAGACCAGCAGAGCCCCTGCCAGGGCGACGGTGGCGCCTGCGAGGCCGCTGCGCTGGCCCCACACCCGCGCGGCGACGAGGATAATCACCAGAACCACCAGCGCGACGGTGATCTGTCCAGCCGGCGCCGAAGCGTATCCGGGGACCGTCACGGCCGGGGCGCTGGCCACCGTGGCCCAGGGCGCCACAGTGCCCCCCACGAAAGCCCCGAGGGCCCCGGTGAGGGTCAAGATATGGTGAGCCTTCTTCAAAAAAAGGTGCCTCGGGGGGGATGTGGTCGCTCCCACCCTCTTCAGGTATGTGGGTGCCCGGGCTGT
>JAAZYN010000160.1 GCA_014239625.1 Myxococcales bacterium
TTGACCGTCACCAACAAGGCGACCTCCAGCGCCTCGCTGTGCTCGGCGCGCACCCGCTTGAGCAGCTCGGCCTGCAACACGTTGAGCGGGTCGACGTAGGGGTTTCGCACCTCGATCGATCGTCGCAGGGTCTCGTTGTCAGCGAGCAGCACCTGGCGCCCACGTGTCTCCAACACCAACGCCTGAGCCGCAGCGCAGCGAGCACGCAGCGCCTCGCCCAGGGGCTTGAGTGGGTCGGGGACCAACAGCGCGTCGTAGCGGGCGGTGACGTCGATCAGCGCCTTGGCCAACACCATCTCCACCAGGTCAAAGGTGGAGCGCAGAAACGTCCACTCCGTGGCCATGGTGCCGAGCACCTCAGCGTGACCGTTGTCGCGCGCCCAGGCCAAGGCGTCGCCGACCCCGAGCCAGCCAGGCAACAGCAGCCGCGTCTGCATCCAGGCGAAGACCCAGGGGATCGCGCGCAGGCTATCGACCCCGGTCCCTTTGCGGCGGCGCGCTGGCCGGCTGCCGATGTTGAGCGCCCCGAGCTCCGGCTCGGGCGTGGCCGACCGAAAGTAGGGCACGAAGTCCGGGTCGTGGCGCACCGTCGCCCGGTAGCTCCGGGCCGCCTGCTGGGCCAGCTGATCCATGAGGTCACGCCACTGCGGCTCGGGCTGCACAGCGGGCAGCAGCGTCGCCTCGAGGGTCGCCGTCGTGTAGACCTCGAGGTTTCTCAACGCCACATCCGGGAGCCCGAACTTGGCGTCGATCATCTCGCCTTGCTCGGTCACCCTGAGCGAGCCGTCGATGCTGCCCGGCGGTTGCGAGTTGATGGCCAGATAGGTCGGCCCGCCGCCACGCCCCACGGTGCCCCCGCGGCCGTGAAACAGGGTGAGCTTGACGTCGTGCCGCCGGCAGACCTCGACGAGCTTCTCCTGCGCCGTGAACAGCGCCCACGAAGCGGCCAACCGGCCGGCATCTTTGGCCGAGTCGGAGTAGCCGATCATGATCTCCTGCCGATCCCCGATACCGTCGCGGTAGACGGGCAACCCGAATAAGCGGGCCATGGTCGCGCCGGCGTTGTCCAGGTCGGCCTGGGTCTCGAACAACGGCACCACGCGCAGAGGCCGGCGAACGCCGCCCTCGCGCTGAAGCAGGCACACCGCCAACACATCCGACGGCGCGCGGCTCATGCTGATCACATAGGCCCCCAGGGCGCTGGGGATCTGCTCGTCGATGGCGGCCATGGTGGCCAGCACCTCGCGCAGGTCGGCGTCCTCGGGCACGTGGCGCCCAATGAGCGGCCGCCGCCCCCGCAGCTCGGTGAGCAAGAACGCCTGCCGCTCGTCCTCGGTCCACGCCTGGTAGGAGCCCAGGCCCAGGTGACGGGTGATGGCGTCGAGCGCGGCGGAGTGCACGCTGGCGTCCTGGCGAATGTCGAGCGCGCCCAGCGTGAGCCCCAGGGCGTCCAGCCGACGAAGGATGTCGAGCAGACGACCCCTGGCGAGATCCCGCAGACCCGACGCCTCCAGTGACCGGTACGCCAGAGACAGCGGCTCGCGGACGCCCTCACAGGTCGAATAGACCATGGTCGGGTCCGCCTCCGGGATGTCCTCGCCAGCCCGCAGCGCGGCCAGCGCGCGAGCGGTGTAGCTCACCGTGGCCTTCATCCGGGCCCGCACTCCGCGCAGCAGGTCCCGGTACGGCTCCCGGCTCTGCGCGCCGACCCGGGCCCGAAGCTCGTCGCTCGCGCGGGTCATCGACAGCTCCCCGCGGAGCGCGTCGATCTCCCGATAGTACAGTGTCGCCGCCTGCCACCGGTTCATCAGGCAGACCTCGCGGGTGACGTCAGCGGTGACGTAGGGGTTGCCGTCGCGGTCACCACCCATCCACGAGGCGAACCGGATGGGCGCCGAACCCAGCGGCAACCCGCGGCCGGTGTGCTTGGTCAGCGCCTGATCCAAGACGCGATAATACACCGGGAGCGCGTCCCACATGACGGCCTCGAAGAACTCGATGCCCGCCCGAGCCTCGTCCAGCGGTGTCGGCTTGCGCCGCCGGATGGCGTCGGTCTCCCAGATGGCCAGCACCTCGGCGGCCACCGCCGCCTCGAGGTCGGCCGCCTCGGCGGTGGTCTTGTCGGGCCGGTCGCGTCGGGCCAGCAGCGCCGCCAGGCGCCGGTATTTTTGAAGCACCGTGCGGCGCACCGCCTGAGTGGGGTGCGCGGTCAGGACCAGCTCGATCTCCAGCCCTGCGGCACGCTCCGCCAGGACCTCCGGGTCGACGCCGGCCGCCACGAAGCGGCCAAAGGACTCGTCGCAGCTGCCCGGCTGCGGCGAGGCGTCGGTGCTGTTACGGGACCGGCGACGGCGGGTCCGATGATGAAACTCGGCGAAGTTCGCCTGACCCAAGAACTGTGCGAAGGCGCGGGCGACCACGTGGGCCTGGTCGACGGACATATCCGCGATGAGCTGATGGAACTCGGCGGTGGCGGTGACGTCTCCGCTGCGCGACGCCTTGGACAGCGTCCGCACGCGCTCCACCAGGTCATAGAGCGCTTGACCTTCCTGAGCCTTGAGGACATCGCCGAGCATCGCGCCGAGGGCGCGGACGTCGGCACGGAGAGGAGCGTGCTTGTCGTCGTGAACCATCTTATGGGCGTATCATTTCGAGGTCCGGGAATAAACCGCCCCAGGTGAACGTCTCGACGTCGCCACGCATGGACTCGACGGCTTCAAGGAAACTCACCATGGTCCGAACGCTCTTGATAGCGAGCGTGGCAGCGGCGCTCGTCAGCGCAGCGGGCGCTGCGACGTCCACGAGGGCCTCCGGGCACGGCTGCATCAGCAAGTGGGGACGCACCGTCTGTGGCTACGACTGCAAAGCGAAGCTCGGCCGGATCCGATGCGCACAGACGCCTCAGGGCACGTGCGTGGTCACCCACGGGGTGGTGCGATGTTGGGACCCACCGAAGTCGACGACGACCAAACGCCAGCCGCCCCAGCAGCGGGCCCGGTGCTTGAGCGCCCATGGGAAGACGGTGTGTGGGTACGGCTGCAAGAAGGCCTTCGGTCAGCTCCGATGCAGCCAACAGATCGGTGGCAGGTGCTGGAAGAGTCACGGACGGATCGCCTGCACCGAGGACTCGAGCCGGACCCCGTGGCGCCCGCCGCCCCCCATCGCCCGCCCGCCCAAGGGACAATGCCTCAGCGCCTACGGCACCACCCGGTGCGGGTTCAACTGCGTGGCCAGGTACGCCCAGGTGAAATGCGCTCAGACCCCGCAGGGGGTGTGCAAGGCCGCCTATTCTCGCATCTACTGTTGGGACCCTCCCTACGTTTACAAAGGCATGCCCAAAGCGCGCTGCGTGACGAGCCGAGGGCGGATCGCTTGCGGCTACCACTGCAAGGCGAGGTACGGGCAGGCCAAATGCGCGGCGACGCCGCATGGCGCGTGCACGGCCGCCTACGGGAGGATCACCTGTTGGGACCCTGAGCGGCCCTCCGCGGCCACGGCTCCGGAGACCGCTCCGGCCCCGAAGCGACGCTAATCCCAGTGTTCGCTCGCCTGCGGCCCGCTCTTGACGGCATGCGCTGTCGCGATCCGTGGTGGATGGCCGCTGTGGCACACCGTCCGGCGGTTTTTCACGCGCATCGTGGGCACGTCGGATCGCAGGGACTGCTGGAGGATCAGCCGGTTGGACAGCTCTTTTTGCAGCGGACCGTCCATCACTGATATGGACTGAGTGCTATGCTGCGGAGCGGAAGCTCTGTGGCCGTCAGCGATCGGGTTCGAGCACGAGAGGTAGGTCCATGCTGTATCGAAGCGCCATCGTCATCGCGACTCTCCTGTCTGTGGGTGGGTGCGGGGATATCCAGGTCCAGGAGGTCGCAGATGGCGGCCCCATCTCGTGCACGACGAACGCCGAATGTGACGACGGGTTGTCGTGCACCAGCGGCCAATGTAACGGCGGCACCTGCGTGTACGTAGCCGCGAGCGACCGCTGCTTCATCGACGGCGCCTGCTATAGCGTGGGCGCCGTGAAGTCGGACGACGACTGCTTCGAGTGCCAGCCCGACGAGTCCAACCTCGACTGGGCCAACGTGTGCAACCCGCCGCCGGACGCCACGGGTGACACGGGCAGCTCCGACAGCGGCCCGGGTGACACGGGCAGCTCCGACAGCGGCCCGGGTGACACGGGCAGCTCCGACAGCGGCCCGGGCGACGCGGGCAGCTCCGACAGCGGCCCGGGTGACGCCGACGGCGGGTCCGGCGACGCGGGCACCACGTGCGTCGACGTGGACCAGGACGGCTACGGCGACGGCTGCGCCCTCGGCCCCGATTGTGACGATGGGCTCGACGGCGGCGCCCAATGCCACGACAGCTGCGCGCTGTGGTTTGAGGACCTGGAAGGTGACGGCTACGGCGATCCGGACGGCGCGACCAAGACCGCCTGCGTAAAGCCTGCCGACCACGTGGAAAACAACGACGACTGCGACCCCGCGAGCGCCGCCCACTGGTCGGACTGCGGCAGCTGTGAGGACGACGACGGCGACGACTACGGCGCCAACTGCGACCTCGGCGACGACTGTGATGACGACCCGGTCACCGGCGCCGACTGCACCAGCGGGTGCCAGACCCTCTACCCGGACGCCGACGGCGACGGCTACGGCGACGGCGGACAAGATCCCACCGTCGCGTGCGTCGCCCCCGCCGGGCAATCATGGGCGACAAACGACGACGACTGCGACGACACCCCGGGCACAGGCGCCGCCCACTGGTCGGACTGCGGCAGCTGTGTGGATGACGACGGCGACGACTACGGCGCCAACTGCGACCTGGGCTCGGACTGCGACGACCATCCGGCCACCGGCGCCAGCTGCTACACCAGCTGCGCGACGTTCTACATCGACAACGACCAGGACCTCTTCGGGGACGCGGCGGTCTCCGCCTGCAGCCAGGGGCCGCTGATGGCCAGCGCGCCAGGCGACTGCGACGACACCGATCCAGACATCCACCCCGGGGCCACCGACTATCCGGATGACGGCAAAGACCAGGACTGCACCGATGGACCCGCCATGGCGCTCGCCTTCGGCAACGCGGTCTTCGTCAGCCAGCAGGGGTTCAATGGGTCCTGCCAGGAGACCGGTCCAGGGTCCTATGACGCTCCCAACTGCTCACTCGCCACGGGGCTGAGCTTCGTGAGCGAGGGCGGCAATGTGTTCGTCGCCCAGGGGAACTATCAGCCGGTGTCCATCACGAAGAGTGTTCAGGTCTATGGCGGGTATTCGACGGACTGGGACCGCGATATGTCTGCGTTTCAAACGCGGGTAGGCCCTGGCTTCGACCTCTATGGCGTTCAGGTGAGCCAAGGCACCGTCGTGATCCTCGAGGGCATCACCGCCGTCGGCATCCAAGACGGCGTGCACAACCTGGGTGACCTCACGTTCGTGCGCGGTGAAGCGGCTGGTGGCGGGACCTCCAACACGAGCGCCTTTCTCCACGAAGCCGGTAGCCTGACGATCGTCGAGTCGAGCGCCTTCGGCGGCTCGGGGCAGAGCACGTCGATGGGGATCCGTACGTACGCCTCCACCACCCTGCGGCGCAGCGGGATCTTTGCCGGCCTCGGCCCGTCGACGACGGGGATCTTCATCGACGGTGGCGACCTGTTGATGGTCAACTCCGGGGTCAGCGGCGGCATGACGACGGTCGCTCCTCCGGCCGGGGTCGACGCCACCAACGTCGGTATCCAGGCGGTATCCCAGGCCACCGTGACCCTTCTCAACAGCACCGTGATAGCGGGCGCCACGCCCCCGCACGTGGAGATGGCCCACGTCCGAGGTGTCATGATCGACCAGAGCCAGCTCACCGCGGTCAACACCATAGTGGTCGCCGATCACGGGTTCGGCCCTATGCTGCCGCAGGCGCTTTACACCTCCAACAGCCCCCAATCGGTGGAGCTGCACGGCTGCCTGCTGTGGGCGCCCCTTCTCCTGAACGGCCAGACGGAGATAGCAGCCGTCAACGCCTGCGGTTTCTCCGAGTGCGTGGCCGCGACGGCCAACGTGTCCGCAGATCCGATGCTCTTCGACATGTTGCAGCTGGCGATCCACGCTCACCCGAGCAGCCCGGCCGTGGACGCGGGGGTCGACGTCGATCCGTCGGGGGCCCCTTGGAGCACCTCGCCCCTGGGCGTCGGCGGAGTCAGCGCAGCGCTGTCATCGGACATCCACGGCGACCCCCGGCCGCAATACGATGGGCCCGACATCGGCGCCGATGAGCTGGGTGGAGTCTACGTCGATCAGAATGACCCCAACTGTGATGACGCGAGCGGGACCCGCGTGACCCCCACCTGCACGCTTCAAGCGGGGTACCAGCTGGCCAACCCCAAGGACGTCATCTACGTCTCCAAGGGCGACTACGTGCCGCCGACCTTCTACAAAGAGCTGATCGTCATGGGCGGCTACGACGCAGCCGCAGGCTGGAGCCGAGACATCGAGCAGAACATCACGCGGCTCGATGGATCGAGCCTGGACGGGCTGCGACTGAGCGCGGACGCGACGGTGGAAGGCTTCTTCATCGACAACAGCTCGACGGCCGGCTGGACCTATGGAGTCAGGATCATGGGTGGGTACCACGTCCGCCTTTTCCGCAACACGGTCTTCGGAGGGCTCGGCGGCGGCAACGGGGCCGGAACCGTTGGCGTCATGTGCCACTCCTCGGCGCGCTGCGATGTGTTCAACAACCGAATCATCGGCGGACAGGTCCCCAGTAGCGGCGGGGGCAGCGAGAACGGCATCTACAACGAAGGGGAGCTGACCGCGCTCAACAACATCATCGAGAGCGGTGAAGGGGTACCGAACATCAGCCGCGGAGTCTACGCGACACCCGACAGCACCACCGTGCTGATCAACAACACCATCCGTGGCCGTGACTCCCTGTCTACGTCCAACGGCGCCTTCATTCGGGGCGCGGCGACCCTGGTCAACAACATCGTCACCGCCGAAGCCCAAACCGGGACCAACGAAAACGCCGTATACGTCTCCAGCGAGGGGACGCTCAGCCTCGCCGCCAACGACCTCTGGGGGGCGTGCGCCGTCAACTCCGGCTCCTGCGTCGACCTGGCGGAGGTCAACGCGTGCGCCTTCTCCGGTTGCATCGACAGCGCCGGCAACATCGCTGAGCTCCCGCTGCTGACCTTCGACAACCACCTGCTGCCGCTGAGCCCCTGTGTCGACGCAGGGATCAATCCGTCGAGTTATGGCTTCTGGATGGAGTCCTATCGGGATCTCGACGATGAGCCACGCCCACAGAAGAGCACCTGGGACATCGGCGCCGACGAGGTGCCATAGCCCGGATGTTTCATGGAACGTCGAGCGAGACCAAGCAGGCGTAGCTCGGAACATTCATGGAACCTCGAGGGAAACCAAGGAGGCGTAGTGCTGCCGGGTGTGGCACGGACCGGAGGCGG
>JAAZYN010000161.1 GCA_014239625.1 Myxococcales bacterium
TAGTCGTGACCGCCCCCCAACACAACGGTGGTCCGTCCGCCCGCGGTGAGGGCGGGGCATGCCGTGCCGTCGACAGCGAGCCGGATCGGGCCCGCGCCCGAGTGACGACGACGGCGTTAGATAGCCCTGCGATGACGCGATTGCGCTCGAGGAAGCGATACGGGGCCGGTCGCGTCGTCGGCCAATGTGCGCTCAACACGGCGCCCCCCTGGTCGGCGATCCGGCGAAACATGGCCCGATGGGCGGCAGGGTACAAATAGTCGTGACCGCCCCCCAACACAACGGTGGTCCGTCCGCCCGCGGTGAGGGCGGCGTCGTGAGCGGCAGCGTCGACGCCTTCAGCGCCGCCGCTGATCACGTCCACGTCGAGATCACAGGCATCTCGAGCCACCCGAGCGGTCACGGAGCGGCCGTAATCATCACACGCCCTGGCGCCGACGATAGCTACCGCGGCCCGTGATTCGGGGGGGGTGCCGTGGACCAGGAGCACTGGCGGCAGCCGCTCTCCCGACCAGCGGGGGGGGCCAGGAATCCAGGGCGACAGATCGCGCAACCGGAGGCAACGACGCGTGGTCTCCACCTCGTCGTCCGTTGGCTGAACGGCGGCGGCCAGGGCGCGGCGAACTTTGGTGGGGTGTTGTAGGCGACGCAAAAGGGTCGCTCGGCGCAGAGGCTCGTTGGCTAAGACCATCACAGTTTCCTTCGCTGGGGGTACGAAGTTGTAATGGCAGCGGCGACGAAAAGTGTCGCAAATTTCTTCGACGAGGTGCCCCCCGCGGGAGCGGCCGTCATCCGCGAGAGCCCCGAACACAGGCCCCCCGAGCCTTCATCGCGCTCGCGCCCTTGCCACGAACCCGGCCTGGTTCACCGAGTGACGCGATGGTGGTGGCCGCGTGGTCGAGGGCGCGTTGAGCGGCTCAACGGGCGGCCTGGTTCACCGAATGGCGCGACGGTGGTGTCCGCGTGCGGGATCAGTGCAAAATCACCGGGCCGGGCGCGTCCTGTTCCGGGTCCCTCGCGGCCCCTTGGGGCGGGTCAAATGACGCCCGCGCCAACTTGTCGAAGACCTTGAAGCCTTCGAAGCGCGTGCCCCGATCGGGGAAGGCGAAACCATTGGCCTGGGCCCGCGCCGGAAACACAATGGCGTGGCCGCTCGGGTTGTACCCGACCTGAACGAGCGTGCGAGCAGGGATCCCGCCATCGTTGGTGTCGATGGCTCGCTGAACCAGGTACAAGCCTTCGGCAGGCAACGAGGCGAGGGTCGTAATGAACGCCGGGGCCCCCTCTCCCTCGACCAGGTACCCGCGCTCCTGAAACGTCCACACGTTGTGGGTGTTCTCTTTGGGCAAGAGCACCAGAGGCGGCCCCTGCTCCGAGTGGTTGTGAAAGTAGATCAGGCGGCCCGCCGGGACCTCTTCTTCACGGTTGGGGAGAGCGAACGTCGTCTTGTAGATTCCACACGGTGGAAGCGCCATCAGGACCTCGAATAGGGCAGAAGGACGCGGCCGCTCATGAAACTGAATGACCGCTCACTCATTGTCTTGACCTCGAACCGGTCCACACCATATGGAGTGAGCCCCATAGCTCGCAACCGATCAGGAGCGCCATTCCATGACCACCACGACGCGCATCAAGAAAGTCGCGGTACTCGGCGCCGGCGTCATGGGCAGCGGCATCGCCGCCCATCTCGCCAGCAACGGCATTCGCACCGTGCTGCTCGATATCGTACCTCCCGGAGAGACCAGCGCCGATCCGGCCAAGCGCAACGCGTTCGCCGCAGGCGGTGTCACAAAAGCGCTGAAGGCCCGACCCGCCGCGTTCCTGCGCAAAGAGGGCGCCGACCTCATCACGGTCGGCAACTTCGACGACGACATGCAGCTCATCGCGGACTGCGACTGGGTCGTCGAAGTCGTCATCGAGCGCATGGACATCAAGCGCAGCCTCTTCGCCAGAGTCGAAGAGCACTGGACGCCGGGCACGATCGTCAGCTCAAACACCTCGGGTCTGTCCATCGAGGGCATGCTCGAAGGCCGCTCGGACGACTTCAAGCGGCACTTCCTGGGGACTCATTTCTTCAACCCGGTGCGCTACATGCACCTCCTGGAGATCATCGAGGGCCCGACGACCGACGCAGCCATCGTCGATGACATGGCCCACTTCGTGCGCCGTTACCTGGGCAAGGGGGTGGTGTTCGCCAAGGACACGACCAACTTCATCGCCAACCGGATCGGCGTGTACGGGATGATGTCCACGATCCACGCGATGCGCGAGCTGGGCTACAGCATCGAGGAGGTCGACGCCATCGTCGGCAAGCCCATGGGGCGCCCCAAATCTGCAGCGTTTCGCACCGCAGACATCGTGGGGCTGGATACCTTCATCCACGTAGCACAGAACTGCTACGACACCCTGACCGAGGATCCCCAACGCGACACCTTCAAGGTGCCGGACTACCTGCACGCGATGATCGAAAAGGGGCTCAGAGGACAGAAGACCAAGGCCGGCTTCTACAAGAAGGTCGGCAAAGCCGTCTCGACCATCGACCTCGACACCCTCGAGTATCGGGACAAGGTCAAAGCCGACCTTCCAGAGCTGAAAAAGCTAAAGAAGATCAGTGACGTCGGCAAGCGCGTCAAGGCCCTCGTCGAGGGCGATGGGCGCGCGGCCAAGTTCGCGTGGCACGTGACCTCCCGGACGCTCGCGTATGCCGCGACCATCGCGTGGGAGATCGCCGATGACGTGGTCAACATCGACCGCGCCATGCGTTGGGGCTTCAACTGGGAGCAAGGCCCGTTCGAGACCTGGCAGGCGCTGGGCGTCAAAGAGACCGCCGACAGGATGCGCGCCGACGGTCTGAGCGTCCCCGGCTGGGTCGACGAGGCGGCCGCCAAGGGTGGGTTCTACGTCGAAGAGGGCGCCTCCGAGAGCTACTACGCGCGGTCCGGAGGCCTCGCCAATGTGCCGCAGATTCCGGGCCGGCTGTCGCTCCAGGGTCTGAAAGCCTCGGGCAAGGTGGTCGAGAAGAACCGCAGCGCGACGCTCATCGACCTGGGTGACGGTATCGCTGGGGTGGAGTTCCACACCAAGATGAACACCGTCGACCCCGACCTCACGACCATGCTGAACACCGCATGCGACATCGTCGAGCGGGACTTCGACGGGCTGGTCTTGGCCAACGAGGGCGAGCACTTCTCCGCCGGCGCCAACGTGATGATGTTGGTCATGGCGGCCAACCAGAAGAAATGGGATCAGATCGACGCGATGGTGAAGTCCTTTCAGGACACCATCATGCGACTGACCTACCTGTCCAAACCGGTGGTCGCCAACCCCCATGGGCTGACCCTCGGTGGCGGGTGCGAGATGGCTATGTCGGCTGACGTCACCCTGTTCAGCCAGGAGACATACATCGGCCTGGTAGAGGTTGGGGTGGGCCTGCTACCCGGAGGCTGCGGCAACCTGAACATGCTCAAGCGGGTCCTTCGCGGGATCCCCAAGAAAGCGCCGATGATCGATCGGCTACCGCTCATTCAGCGCGCCTTCGAGGCGATCGGCATGGCAAAGGTCGCGACCGGCGCCGGAGAAGCCTTCGACGTCGGGTTTGGCCGCGCCAGCGATCAGATCGCCATCAACCGCGACACGCGCATCAACGACGCCAAGCGCACGGCACGCTACCTGGCGGATCAGGGCTACACCGCGCCGATCCCAGCTGGGAACCTGGTGCTCCCAGGCAAAGACGGCGCAGCTGCCATCCAGCTTGCCGTCTACGGGATGCAGCTCAGCGGCTTCGTCAGCGAACATGACCGGCTCATCGCCGGCAAGATCGCCCACGTCCTGACCGGTGGCGATCTGGCGGATGGTCGCAAGGCCATCGCCGAAGAGACCATCAACGAGCTGGAGCGGGAGGCCTTCCTCAGCCTGTGTGGCGAGAAGAAGACCATGGAGCGCATCCAGTACATGCTCATGAACAACAAGCCGCTCCGCAACTAGAGCGTAGGAGTAAGACCACATGCGTGAAGCAGTCATCGTAAGCGCGGTTCGTACCCCTGTCGGACGAGCCAACAAGGGCACCTACGCCAACACCCGCCCCGAAGACCTTGGCGCCGCCGCGGTCAAAGGTGCCGTAGAGCGCGTCACCGGGCTGGCGCCGGAGGACGTCGACGACGTCATCATGGGTTGCGCCATGCCCGAAGGAGAGCAGGGCCTCAACATGGGCCGCACGATCTCCCTGCTCGCTGGCCTGCCAGTCAGCGTCCCCGGAGTGACGGTCAACCGGTTCTGCTCCTCCGGGCTGCAGACCATCGCCGACGCGTCCGCACGGATCATGGCGGGGATGGCCGACGTCATCGTAGCCGGCGGGGTCGAGAGCATGTCGGCTGTCCCCATGTCGGGGCACACGCCGCGCCCGCATCCAGGCGTCGTGGAGAACAACCCCGCCCTCTTCACGCCGATGGGAAACACCGCCGAGATCGTCGCCGAGCGCTACGACGTGAGCCGCGAAAAGCAGGACGCGTTCGCGCTTGGTAGTCACCAGAAGGCCATCGCTGCGATCGCGGCCGGTCGATTCAACGACGAGATCGTGCCCTTCGGTGGCCTCCAGGTCGATGAGGGCCCGCGACCCGATACGAACCTGGAGACGCTGGGAAAACTGCGCACCGTCTTCAAGCAGAACGGGACGGTCACCGCGGCCACCAGCTCGCAGATGAGCGACGGCGGCGCCGCGGTCGTAGTCATGGGCCGCGACAAGGCCGAGGAGCTCGGAGCAGAGGTCCTGGCGGTGTTCCGTGACTTCGTGGTGGTCGGTGTGGAGCCCGACGAGATGGGCGTGGGTCCAGCATACGCCGTGCCCAAGCTCCTCGAGCGCAATAAGCTGACCATCGACGACATCGACCTGATCGAGCTCAACGAAGCCTTCGCCTCGCAGGGGATCTACTGCATGGAGAAGGTCGGCATGGATCCCGCGAAGGTCAACGTCAACGGCGGCGCCATCGCGCTGGGGCATCCGCTGGGCTGCACCGGCGCGAAGCTGACGGCGACCCTGCTCCACGAGCTCAAGCGGCGCGGCGGCAAGTACGGTATCGTCACGATGTGTATCGGCGGCGGCATGGGCGCGGCGGGCCTGTTCGAGCGCGTATAGGTCGCGACTGCCTTGACGACAAAGGGCGATCCCGCTGGGGATCGCCCTTTCTTTCGTTCAGGGGTGCCTCGCCATGTCACTCGGCGTAGGCTTCGAACGTGATGTCGACGGTGAGCCGCAGGTCGAACTTCTCGGGCGTCGACGCGGCTGCGGGGCCGCGGACCCCCACTCTGATTCCATCACCGCCCAACATCGACTCGTGCAGCGCCTCGAGATCAGCGCCGATGAGCGTCACCTCGGCAGAGCTCCCGGACGGCGCCGACACGTCACCGATCACGATCGTCGTGAGGTTGTTCGACAGGTAGACCTCCAGCGACTCAAGGACATCCTCCAGGCCGTTGACGCCTGTCGAATCTGAGTGCTTACGGACAACCGCGGAGAGAACTTCGATGCGCCCCGGAGGAGCTCCGCCGAGGGTCGCCGTCGCTTCCCCTACGAACTCTCCGTAAGGGTCTCCAGGCTCCGTGTGGAGGCTCTTGTCGGAAGAAAGCTCGTTATTTTTGACGTCCCCCTCCTTCATGCCGCCCAATTTGACCGAGACGGTGCCGCTGTGGGCGATGGGCTCCTCGGGGCAGCCGCTGGCGAACGCCAACCCAGCCACGACGAAAAAAGTCAGGTTTCGCATGATCATGGACCCCCCAGACTTCGCTGGAACACACTCGCTCGCGCGAGGACAATCGCTCGCTCTTCCCGTGGAGCCTGGCCCGGCGACCCGAGCCCAGCCCGCGAGACCGACTCCAGAGCCCGCAGCGCGAGCTCCTCGGCCGCGCCAGGGTGGAGGTCGGGCCGTGATGTCGACGCTGAGAGACACAGTCATCGTAGCGCTGTTGTTCACAGCGCTGATACTACGCTGGCTTTGGGGCGGCGTCGTCCGGCTCTTCACGGATCGGCTGCCCGAAGACTCGAGCGACGAGCTGCGCTCCGGATGGTTCGAGGGCCACGTGGATATCCGCGGCGAGCTGATCGCCATGGAGCGCGCCCAACGACAGAGGCTCCGTCCGATGCTGATGGGTGTGGGCTTCATCATCCTCGGCGTCGCAGCTGGGCTGGCCGTCATCGACAACGCCCCGGGGATCGGCGAGGAAGACCCGCACCTCGTGCCAACGGACACTGGAGAGACGGTGATCAGCGTGCAGGCGCCCTCGACCGCCTGGCTCGACGACTCGCTGTAGGGCACAACGCTCAACGACGCGCGCCGGTGAACCCGGTGGTGAACCTGAGCCGGGCGCCCAACACCACGGCCTCCAGCTGTCCGTCTCCGTCGGGGTCGCCGCCCCACATGCAGCCGCCAGTGTAGACGGTCTCCACCACGCCCCGCTCCATGGCTGCAGCTTCCCATCCGCAGGTATGCGGCTCGCCGATCGAGACGAGCTCGGCGTCGGCCACCGACGCACTCAGCATCACGCAGTTTAGGCCATCCGAGGCCAGCCCCGCGCCCAGGTAGACGCGAAACGTGTCACTCGCTTCGCCGATGACGCCCAGGCGCTCAGCCGGACTGACCAGGACCGGACCGGCGCACACCTCGACGCAGTCCGGGTTGTCGGTCTCCGCGCCGCACTCACCCGGATCGGGGCTGACCAACACGCCTCCGCAGGTTTGCGTAGGCAGCGCCACCTGCATCTGGTGAGGAAAACCGGGTTTCCGCTGCTCGATCTCCACCGTCGCCGGCCAAGCCTTCGTCGGGCAGACGATTCTGGGCGCTCGCAGTCGAGGTCGAAGGTGATCGCGCGACCGCCGTGGTCGATGGTGAAGGCGCCACCTCGCGAGCCAAGCTCGGTCGTGTAGACGGTGCCGCCGAGAGTCAGCTCGACGCCAAGGTCGTTGTCGTACGTGATGTCCCAGGTCCCGGCGACAGCAGGAGCGTTGGCCGTGGAGAGCGCGGCCGCACACCCATCGCCCTCGGCCGCGATGAGCAGGGGCAACGTCAGGGCCGACAGAGCGATGCCAGGGGCCGGGCTGAATCGCATCACGGATCTCTCCTTGCTGCTGTTCGTTTTGATGCCTCGGAGGCATGCCGAGACCACAAAGGCCCAGCAATACACGTCCAATGGGTGGTTTGCGCCATGTTCGAGGATCGAGGGATGGACGCGTCGACCGGACCTGATAGCGTAGATCGTTATGAAGATGTCGCTCCAAGCTGTGCTCAACCTGACCCTGTTGATCGCCGCACCCGCTGCCAACGCGGCGGTCAACGTGGCGGTGCTCTACTTCGACAACAACAGCGGCATGGCGAAGTACGACGTCCTGAACAAAGGGCTGGCGGATATGATCATCACCGATCTCTCCGCGG
>JAAZYN010000162.1 GCA_014239625.1 Myxococcales bacterium
CTACGACGTCGGTCTCGCGCCTTGCCAGCGACGCAATCGCCTGGCGAATCTCGCGATCAACCAAACTGACCGGCTCCATGAGACCGCGAACTTTCCACAAGGGGCACGGGTAGCCGCCAGCCGCACCGCTCTTTTCGAGCAGGGGGCCCTCGCTGTGCGCCCCCGACGAGACGTCTTATGACCCGCAAAGTAGCTATCGTCGGAATGGGCTGCCGGTTTCCCGGGGCCGCCGACCTCGCCGCGTACTGGCGCATGACGCGCGAAGGGGTCGATGGCTTCTCTCCGGTGCCCGCCGACCGCTGGGATCACTCGCTGTTTCTCAGTGAGAGCAGACGCGCTGCGGACAAGAGCTACGCTCCCCGCGGGGGCTTCGTCGACGACGTGACCTCGTTTCCAGCGCTAGAGCTGGGCATTCCGCCGCGCAGGGTGCAGGTCATGGACCCGCAACAGCGCTTGTTGTTGTGGACCGCCATGGAGGCCATCGAAGACGCCGGGCTGAGGGCTGCGGACCTGCCGCGACGTACCGGCGTGATGGTCGGAGTGACGGCCACCGAGTTTCGCGAGCTGCAGACCGCTCGGTCGATGGCTCAGTTGATGGCCAGCGGGAAGCTGGGGACCGCTCCAGAGGATCCAGAGGTGTTGTCTCGGGCGGTAGACCGTGTGCTCGCGCCCCGCGCGTACACGGCGCCCGGCGGGCTGGGTAACATGACCGCCGCGATGGTCGCCCAGGAGTTGGACCTCAAGGGGCCCGCCTACTCCGTCGACTCCGCCTGCGCGTCTGCGCTCATCGCCCTCGCCCAGGCGGTCGATGGGCTGCGGAGCGGTCGGCTGGATGCTGCGCTGGCTGGTGGCGTTTACCTCAACCTCGCCCCGGACCACTTCATCGCGTTCTCGCGTATCGGCGCCATGAGTCAGCGAGGGACCTGCCTCCCCTTCGACGCTCGCGCCGACGGCTTCGTCCAGGGCGAGGGGGCAGGGGTCGTCCTGCTCAAACGGCTCGACGACGCGATCGCCGACGGTGACCGTGTCTACGCCGTCATCGACGGGGTCGCGCTCAACAGCGACGGGAGCGGTGATGGGCCCATGGCGCCCAACGTCGACGGGCAAGCCGATGTCATCGTCCGAGCCTGGCACGACGCCGGCGTCGACCCTGGCGACCTCGGCTACGTCGAGACCCATGGGACCGCCACGCCCGTCGGAGATCCGACCGAGATAAGAGGGCTCGCCAAGGCCCTCGGCGCGCGCCTCGCCGAGGGAGGCGTGGTGCTCGGTTCATCCAAGGCCAATGTCGGCCACACCATGAGCGCGGCCGGCGTGGCCGGGCTGATTCGTGCGGCCCTGGCCGTCCATCACCGGGAACGGCCACCGATGGCCGGCTTCGAGAGCCCCAACCCAAAGCTCGACATCGGGTCCACCCCCTTCGTCATCCCGACCGCCCCGGTGGCCTGGAGTGAGGACGCCCGGGTCGCCTGCGTCAGCTCCTTTGGCTTCGGCGGCACCAACGCCCACGTGGTCCTGAGCAACGACCCCCAGGTCCAAACGGACCGCTGCGCCGATGACCTCCACGAGCTGCTCGTCATGAGCGCCGCCAGCATCGAGCAGCTGCGGTTGCTGGCGGGGCGCACCGCGGAGGTCATCGCCGGGGACCCCACCGCCACGGTCGCTGGCGTGGCCCGCGCGTGGGCTCGTCGGCGCCCCCTGGAGGCCAGGGTCGGTCTGGTCGCCAAGGGCCGAGAGGACCTCATCGCCAAGCTCCGAATGGTCGCCGCGGGTGACATCCCGGAAGGCGGGCACCTGGGAGTCGTTGGCGACAGCGCGCCGCGTCTGGCGTTCTTGTTCCCCGGTCAGGGGGCGCAGCGTCCAGGGATGTTGGCCGATATCCGCCAACGCTTCCCTCGCGTGAAGGCCACCCTGGATGCGCTCGACGCGGCCCTCGAGGAGGTCCTGGAGACCCCACTCAACGCGCTCATCTACCCGTCCACCGCGGACGCCGCTGCGTCTGCGGCGCTCACCCGGACGTCCAACTGCCAACCCGCGCTGCTCGCCTGCGGTGTGGCCCTGGATGCCCTGCTCGCGGATCTGGGCGTCCGCCCAGTGGTCACCGCCGGACACTCTCTCGGTGAGTTCACGGCCGCGGTCGCAGCGGGTATCCTCGATGCCGACGAGGCCGCTCGCTTCGTCGCTCGTCGCGGGCTCGCCATGGAAGCCCTCGAGGGGGACCCGGGGGCGATGGCGGCGCTCAAGACGGACGCCGCTACGGCTGCGGGGCTGCTGGTCGACGACACCGTCTTGGCCAACCTGAATCACCCCCGACAGTGCGTCGTGAGCGGCCTGACAGACGCCGTCGCCGAGGTCGTCAAGCGAGCGGAAGAGGCCGGCGTAGAGGCGATCGGGCTGACCGTGTCCCACGGCTTTCACTCCCCCGCGTTGAATGGGCTCGACGTCAGCGCCCTGGTGGAAGAGCTCAGCCTCAACGCCCCCGGCCCGGACGCTCCCAAAGTCGCCTCGGCGATAGAAGGCGACGTCTATCGCGACAGCGCCCACGCCCGTCGGGTCTTCGCCGACCACGCGCTGAGCCCGGTGCGCTTCGTGGACGCCCTGGAGGTGTGCGAAGCCCAACAAGTCGACATCTACCTCCAGGTGGCCTCTGGCGGTCCGCTGGCGGCCTTTGCGCGGAGCACCCTCAAGGGTCGCGGCAAGACCATCTTGTCGCTGGCTCCGATGATCGATGATGACGGCGGCCAAGCCCTCCTGTCGATTCTCGCCCGCCTGTGGACCCTGGGCGTGGACCTGGACGCCAGCGCCGTCGCCTCTGCGGCCCCGATCGGCGCGTCATTGCCTGCGTCGCTGCTACCCACGGAGCGGTACTGGGTCATTCAAGACGGCGCGGGGCGGGCACCGAGCATCGAGAAGGGCACCGAGACCGGCCAAACGCTCCGCCTGGACGCCTCGAGGGAGGTCACCGCCGCCCCGAAGGTCGCGACGTCATCCGATGCGGACCCGGTGGCCGAGCGCGTGATGGCGATCGTGGCCAAGGTCAGCGCCTACCCCCTGGCGGCGCTCAAACCCAGCATGACCTTGATGGGCGCGCTGGGGTTCGACTCCCTGATGGTGGCTGATCTGTCGGCCGGGCTGACGGAGGCCTTCGACAACGTCGATGGGATCCCGCAGGAGCTGATGCTCGACAACCCGACCGTGGACGACGTCATCGAGTACGCGCGGACCGCCGTCCCCGGGATGGCCAGCGGAGCGTCGGACGGCCCTCTGTTGCGCTGGACTCCGGTCTGGGAGCCCCGTGAACGGCTCGGCGAGAGCCTCGCCCGGAGCGCCAAGGCCGCCACCTTCATCGGCGGCGACTGGCCGGAGCTGCGAGCGCTCCTGACGGCTCGCGGGGTCACCGTCTCGAGCCTGGGCCTGGAGGACGCAGCCCAGATTGAGGGCACCGATCTGCTCGTGTTTTTCGGTGATCTTACGCCCGCGAGACCGTTGGGCGCGGTCTTGGCCGGTGAGGTGGCGTGGCCGGACCGCTCCGGTAGCCTCATCTCGGCGCTCGACGCGCTGGCGGCGTGCGGAAGCGAGCCGGACCTGCTCGTACTGCATCGCGTCGACGATCCCTGGGCCGAGAGCTTGAGCGCCGTCGCCAGGGTCGTCGCCAAGGAGTGGCAGGTCACCTCCAAGGCCATCGGTGGCGGCAGCGCTGAGGACATCCTGGCGGAGTGGGGCGGCGGAGACCGGACGGTGGATGTTCGGTTCGTGGACCAGCAGCGGCACGTTGTGCGCTTCGACAGGTCGGTGAACGCCCCCGAGGCCGGTCCGGGTTGGCAGCCAGGAGAAGGGCAGACCGTGGTGGTCACCGGCGGCACCCGCGGGATCGGTGCGGCGTTGGGCACCTTGCTGGCTGAGCGCGGGGCCAAAGTGGTGCTCGTCGGACGCGGCGCGCCGTCGGCCGAGGTGCGGCGCCTGATCGACTCATCCGAGGGTCGAGTGGTGGCGGTGAGGGCGGATGTCACCGATCTCGACTCGGTCACTGCGGCGGTCCGCGACCATGGGCCCGTCACGGCCTTGGTCCACGCGGCGGGGCTGCTGGCTGACGGGGCTCTGGGGACGGTGGAGCCAACCCGCGGCGACGCTGCCCGGCAGGTCAAAGCGCGGGGCTTTTTGAACACGGTGAGCGCCTGCGGCAAGTCCCTCGAGGTGGTGGTGGGGATCGGCTCCTGGGCGGGCCGCTTTGGCAATCGTCATCAGGCCCACTACGCGGCAGGTAACGCGCTGATGGCCTCGCTGGCCGGCCACCCCGCCAACGGTGTGCGCCTCGCGGTCAGCGAGTTCGGTCCCTGGGCCGAGTCCGCCATGGTCCAGAACATCCCAGAGGCCGTGCAGACGGCGATGAAGGCCGAGGGAGTGGACTTCATCAGCGACGATGAAGGGCTTGAAGCCCTCCTGATGGATCTGGCCCACGGTGAGGGGGCGGCGGTACATGCGCGCCGTCGCCCGGCGGTCTTGCGCGCGGACTCGTCGCGCACCCTCGCGGTCGCAACGCAACCCTATCTCCGCGATCACGCGCTGGACGGCGTGCCGGTGTTGCCGTTGGCTGGGGCAGCTGATCTGCTGGCCTGGATCGGCGGGGCCGATGTGGCCCGCCATGGTCCGTTCGAGTTGACGGATCTGCAGCTGTTCAAGGGCGTGGCCTTGCAGCCTGCCGACAGCACGCTGGACATCAACCTGGCAGCGGACGGTCGGCGCGTCGAGCTGCGCCAGGGCGACGGGGCGCTCAGTTATCGAGCGCGGGTCACCCCCTTCGAGGGCAGCCTGGAGGCGCCTCCGCGGATCGAAGGCGGAGCGGCGCCGTCGCTGTCGCTGGATGACTTTTATCGCGATGTCACCTTCCACGGGCCGTTGCTTCAGGGGGCGACCGGTATCGACGGCGTGGGAGAAGGGTTCATCCGCGGCCGGGTCAGGGTCGGCGACCCCAAGGACTGGGAGCCCGCCACGAGTCGGCGCCGCTTCACCATCGACCCGCTGGCTCTGGACTCGGCGATGCAGTTGGCGGCGCACGTCGCGTGGACGCGGTTCCAGCGGGCCGGAACGCCGGTGGGGCTGGGGCGCTTCGTGCAGCTCGCTCCCCTCGGTGACGCGGGGAGTGACGTCGCCGTCGAGGTTCACTTCGGAGACATGGCCGCCGACAGCGACCGCTTCTCTGCGACCATCGCGTTCTACGACGATTCGGGGACACTCCTCGCGTTGGCCGAGGATGTGGTCGCGGAGCTCAGGCAGGTTCACGACGTCCAGGAGGTCACCGAGCAAGAGCCGACCTTCGAGGTCAAACCGGCCTGGATCGACCCCGCCAAGTGGCGCGAGGTCAAAGACATGGCGATGCGCCTGAAGATGGCGGACGTCATCGGGGTGGGCAACCCGTACTTCCACGTCCACGAGGGCACGGCGCGGGACACGACGGTGGTCGACGGCCGGGAGCTCCTGAACTTCTCGAGCTACAACTACCTGGGGCTGTCCGGAGACGAGCGGGTCCTGTCCGACGTCAAAGACGCTGTCTATGCCTACGGCACTTCGGTCAGCGCGTCGCGCGTCGCCAGTGGCGAGCGACCGTTTCATGGCGAGCTGGAGAAGCTGTTGGCGCGCTGTCAGGACGTCGAGGATTCGGTCCTCTTCACCGCCGGTCACGCCGCTAATGTGTCGACCATCGGGCACATCCTCGGCCCCAAAGACCTCATCCTGCACGACGAGCTCATCCACGACTCAGCGCTCGGCGGCATCAAGATGTCGGGCGCGAATCGCCGCGGCTTCAAGCACGAGGACCACGACGACCTGGAGGCGCAGCTCCGCGAGCTTCGACCCCATTATGAGAAGTGCCTGATCATCTCCGAAGGCGTCTACTCGATGGACGGAGACATCTGCAACCTGCCGTCCCTGGTGGCGATCAAGAAGAAGCATGGCTGCCTGCTCATGATCGATGAGGCCCACAGCTTCGGCATATTGGGCGCGACGGGCTGCGGGCTGCGCGAGCATTGGGGCATCGCAGGAAATGAGGTCGACCTCTGGATGGGCACCCTGTCCAAGTCATTGGCCTCGTGCGGCGGTTGGATCGCCGGCTCTCAGGTGCTCATCGACTACCTCCGGTACACCGTGGGCGGTTTTGTGTACAGCGCGGGCATGACCCCGGCCAATGGGGTCGCGGCGCTGTCCTCGCTCAAGCTGATGCTCGAGGAGCCGCGGAGGGTGCGGGAGCTCCAATCGAACGCCGCCTTCTTCCACAGCGAGTGCGTCAAACGCGGCCTCGACACCGGGCCCGCGCGCGGCGGCTCGGGGGTCATCCCGGTGGTCACCGGCAACTCCATCCACGCCCTGTTTTTGTCCAAACATCTGGCGGACAAAGGCATCAACGTCCAGCCCATCGTGTTCCCGGCGGTCGCCGACGACGCCGCCCGGCTCCGGTTCTTCCTGTCGAGCACCCACTCCCACGAACAGCTGGCCTTGACCGCCAAGACGGTCGCCGAGACTCTCGCCGAGGTGCGCGAGAAGCATCCCGTGAAGAAGGGTAGGGGCAGCATCTGATGGCCGTCACGCCACACGCCTCGGCGCCTCGACCGGCGCTCCGACAGGGCTATCGCACGTCCTGGGTGGCCCACCTGACGCCGCGCCCGGACGCTGAGATCCGCTTGTTTTGCTTCGGAGCGGCCGGCGCCGGGGCGTCCGTGTGGCGCCACCTGGCGGCCCACGTGAGCACCCGCGTCGAAGTGGTGCCCGTCCAGCTGCCGGGGCGAGAGGCGCGCCGCCGCGAACCATTCGTCACCGACGTGCACGAGCTGGTCGACCAGCTGGCGGCCGCCATCGAGCCCCTGCTCGACAGGCCCTTTGCGTTGATGGGGCACTCCCTGGGGGGCCTTATCGCTTACGAGCTGGCCTCCGAGCTGAGCCGGTTCGGGCAAGCCCCCGAGCGTCTTATCGTGCTGGGCACGCCGGCTCCTCACCTGCCGCGCTCTCGTCCGAGCGTGCACGACCGCGGCGAGCAGGCTCTCCGCGATTACCTGGAGCGCATGTCGGGGACGCCCGGGGCCGTCCTGGAGACCACCTGGCTCTTCAACATGTACGCTCCGTTGCTGCGCGCCGACCTGAAGGCCTTCGAGACGTATGTCCACGGCAAGCAAGCGCCCCTTCCGTGCCCCATCACCTGTTGGGGCGGCGACGACGATCCGCACGTCGGCCTGGAGTTGCTCGAACCCTGGGAGCAACACACCAACGACGAGATCGAGTTGGACCTGTGGCGGGGCAATCACTTCTTCACCAAGGGGCGGGACGCCGAGTTGGGCCAACGGCTCAGCGCGATGCTCTGACTCCGCCGGTCAAAATGGTTGATACCATCCTTCGGGGCTTGTTCGACCCAG
>JAAZYN010000163.1 GCA_014239625.1 Myxococcales bacterium
AGTGGGTCGCCCCCGAGTCCGAGACGTCGTCCCAGAACCGGCTGGCGCTGAAGCGGCGTGCCAAGACCAACCGCGCGCCCGAAGCCACCGCCGCAGAGGCGGCGATGACCACGCCATTGGCATGATACAGGGGCAGGCAGTTATAGAACGCGTCGGTGCGCCCCATGGTCAGCCCAGCCGCCACCAGAGTCCCCGCCCGCCAGAAGCGGTGGTGTTTGACAATGGCGGGCTTGGGCTTGCCGGTGGTCCCGCTGGTATAGATATAGGCGAAGACGTCACTGAGCCGGCGGGGGGCGCTCAGCCGCGGATCGTGACGGTCTCGCGCCGGGCACCAGAGCGCCCAACCACCCAGGTCCAATTCGGCCTCCGCCTCTTCAGCCTCCACAAAGCATCTGAGCCCAGTCAAGGTGGCGCCAGACTCCCGAAGGGCTGGCAACGCCTCGGCGCCGACGAGGAGCCCCCGGGGTCGACACGCGCCGACCGCATGGGCCAGGGCCGCCCCGAACAGGTTCGGGTTGATGAGCGACGTCACCACACCCAGCTTGGCCAGGCCGTACAGATGAAAGAGAAACGCTGGCCGGTTCCCCATCATCAGCGCCACCACGTCGCCTCGCCGCAGGCCGGCAGCGCGCCAGCCGTGAGCGCATCGATTGACCTCCTGGTTGAACGCCCCGTACGTCCAACGCTGGGATTCGAAGTCCAGCAGCGGGGCCTCCGGGTGCTCACGTGCTCGGCGCTCCAGCTCGTCGACCAGCGTGTGCGTTCCGTCAGGGCTCCAAGCCAACTGCGTGACCACACCGCGGGCGACCGTTCTCACTCTGCCCAACAGATCGACCATCGGGCGGCATTGTAGTACGACAGAGGCCATCATGACGACTCGCGCCTGCCTCGCCTCCCTCGTCGTCGCTGCCCTCGGCATGCCGAGGGCAGCGCTCGCGGGAGAGCCCGACGACCCATTTGGGCGTGACCTGTTTGGGCCGCCTTCCCCTGCGAAGGCCACCCCACCAGCGCCACCCGTCGCGCCACCCGACCCGAGCTTGCCAGGGCCCATCGCTGACGCCTTCGCCAAGGTGCGCCCGGACCGGCCCCCCAAGAGACTCACGAACGACAAGCACTACATCATCTCCAACGAGCGCCGGCTGGATTTCTGGTCCAACAGCGTGCGCGACGTGGGGGGACTGTTCGTCGGCGTCGGGACGGATCAGAACTACGTGCTGGCTGGATGGTGCAAGCCCAAGGTCATGGTCTTGATGGACTTCGACCAATTGGTCGTGGACCTTCAATACGTCTACTGGGCGTTCCTGAAGGCATCGGCCTCACCCGCGGAGTTCATCGCCCGCTGGACCCCGGACCGACGCAGCCGGTCGCGAGCGAAGGCGACCCTGGTGGCCGAGTATGAAGATCGCCCAAAGATCCTGAAGGCGGCTCTGCGCGCCTATCGGTACTCGCCCAAGACGGTCTTCAAACGGCTGGCCCGAAGCCGTGACCGGTTCGCGACCCATGGAACACCGACCTTCCTCAATGATTCCGGGCAATATGACATCGTCCGCTCGCTCGTGGAGCAGAACCGCGTGTTCACGGTGCGCGGCGACCTGCTGGCTGACCGCACCATCGCGGACATCGCGAAAGCGGCCTCCCGCTTCGAGCTGAAGGTCGGGGTGCTCTATCTTTCGAACACCGAGATGTACTTCAACTGGGTTCGTGGCTTCAAAAACAACATGCTCGCGCTGCCGATGGACGAAAAGACCGTCGTCCTGCGCACCCTGCCGGTCAAACCTGCGGACTATCGATACCTGGTGCAACCGGGGCTCAACTTCCAGGGCTGGATCCGCGCCAACAGCCAGAAGGCTGTCTGGCAGATGTACAAGAAGCGCCGGCAGGTGGGACCACCAGAGGGTCGCCTGTTCGTCATCGATGCGGAACCTCCAGCCAAGTAGCAGTTTTCTGGCGCTGGCTCTGGGAGCCGCCCTGACGCTCGGCTGTGCGGCGTCGGGCGAGGCCAGGCGCTTTCCGGCGGAGGCCTCTGATCAGCGCGACGCGGAGCTCCGAGACGCACGACGCGCCTTGCTGGTCGCTGCCGAAGCGCAATTCAGGCGTGGGCCGCCCCGCGCGTTGCTCGTTGTGTTGGCGAAGAGATGGGCACAGGTCGGTGGTGACAGAGCCCGCGCGCTGGCCTTGGCGCGACGAGCTCGTGACATCGAGCTGCAGGCGGCGTTCGGAGACTGCCCTCTGATGGTCGAGACCCATGGCGCCAACACCCCTCGACCGGTGGCCGCCGGGTGTGCCCGCGCGGGAGCCATCGAGACGGCGCTGCGGCTCGCGGCCCAGGCCTCACCGACGCAGGCGCGGTCGGTACTCGGCGCGGTCGTGCTCTCGGCTCATCATCGCGACCTCACGGACCGGGCCGCGGCCGCCATCGCAGCCGCCACTGTGGGGGCGCCACCGTCCACCGCGGACGCCAGCGATGGCGTCAACCTGGAGGTCTCCGCTGCCAGGCTTCTGGCCTCGGCCAAGCACCACCGGCAGGCCAAGCGCGTCATGGACGGCGCGTTGAGCCAGCTGAGCGGTACGCCGGCCGGCGTGGGTCGAGGGCGACGTCTCAGCGTCCTGGCTCAGGCCCTGGGCGACGCCGCCTTCGCCACCGTGGGCTGGCGAGAGAGCTACGCGGCGCGCCTCGACGCCCTCGCGCGAAAGCAGCTGGACGCCTCCCAGGCGGCAGCCCTGAGCGGCATGTGGAGCCGGCTGGGTGACGGCGCGCGCGCGCGCTGGTGGCTCAGAGCTGGGCTGGCAGCGCTCGCTCAGCATAGCCAGAGTCACGAGCGGCTCGCCTTGGGGTGCACGCTGGCGGCGCGCGCGCTGGCGTTGGACCGTCCGCTACTCTTCGGCCGCGCGCTGGGCGTCTCGGAGGCGGAGGCACGCGCGGCGCCCGAGGCCCAGAGGAGTCAGGCGTGGCGCTGCATCGGCGCGGCGCTGCTGGCCGGGGGAGATGTCGCAGCGGCAGACGCCCTCGCCCGGCGCCATCAGCTCGTCGAGGTGCGCCAGGGGCTGATCGTCACGCTGGCGCGCAAGCGACAGTTCGACGAGGCGATGCGGATGACCCGGCGGGAGGTGCGTCACGTCTCCGGTACCACCCTCGGCGCCCTGTATCGTCTCGCCCCGAGCGTTCAGCACCGGCTCGCGGTGCTCGCGCTGGTCAACCGGATCGATGACCGGGTGGCTCGGGTGCGCGCCTACACGGTGATGGGGCGAGACGCTCGGGTCCTCCACCGGCGATCGGAGGCCCGGGTACACCTGGACCGCGCCATGCAGATCGCCCTCGGAAAGGGGGTTCAGCGCAGCTGGTTGGGGCCACGCGTGCCCGACACCAAAAGGCAGCTTCTCGTCGAGCGCGCCCTCACCGATCCGCCCGCCGGGGTACCAGAGCTGCTCTCGCGGCGCGGAGGCCCGATGTACCTCCCACCCTCCGAGCGCTTTGCGGCGCTCCTCATCATCGCCACCGAGCTTCGTTGGCACGCGGGTGTGGATGTGAGGGCCCTCACCGCGTCGCTGCGCGACCTCCATTGACTTGCGGCGCTGGGGCTGGCTCTCGCCGCGACGGGTGGCGCCCGGATCAGCTTCGAGACACCTGGCGCGACCGCTCTGCAGACGCTGCGGCGGCGCTGCCCAAGGCCCGCCGTCAGGCCTGGGCCCGGACGTGCTCTCGCTCCGCCTTGGGCGGTATGAACGTCATGGCTCGCTCGGCCAGAGCCGTGATGGTCAGCGACGGGTTCACGCCGGGGTTCGCCGACACCGCGGCGCCATCGATGACGTACAAGCCGGGATACCCGTGGACTTGATGTTGCGCGTCGATGACGCCTTCCTTGGCCGACGTCCCCATACACGCGCCGCCCAGGATGTGAGCGGTCGTGGGGATGTTCATCAGGGTCTCGTTGGCGAGGCTCATGGTGAAGCCGTCGACCTTGTCGGCGAAGCGCTCCGCGATCTCGGTAGCTTCAGGAATCGACGCCGTCGGCGAGGTCCCATCACTCATCTCGGTGGTCAGCTGGCGAAACCGCCCGAGCTTGAACCGGAGCGTCCCCTCGAGGGTCCGCATGTAGAGCAATATCGCGCTCTGCTTGGCAAAATCCTTGACCGTCACGGCGCGCATCATCTGCCGACGCTGACCCACGACCTTGGCGAGCAGGTTGCGCATCCGCGCAGGCGTCGTCTGCCCACTCACGTGGGGCGCCATCAACAAGCGCCAGAAGCCGCTCCCCGCCGAATAGCGCACGGGCTCGACGTGGGAATGCTCGTCGGTGTGCAGGATGCTCCCGATGGCGATCCCCTTGGAGAGGTCGCGCGAGGCGTCGGCGCTGACCACTCCGATGAGCGACTCGCTGTTGGTGCGAATGTATTCGCCGACGGTGTCGCTTAGATGGGGCAACCCGGCGCGATCGCGCTTCATGCGCAGCAGCAGGTCGACGCTCCCCAACACCCCGCCCGAGATGATGACGTTTTGGGCCCGAAACGTGCGGCGGTTCGAAGAGACCATCGCCAGCGCGTCATGTGTCTCGACCACGTAACCTCCGCCGGGGGCGGGTCGGACGGCGTCGACGAAGGTCTCAGTCTCGACGTCCAGCCCCTTCTTCTCAGCCAGGTACAGGTAGTTTTTGTCCAGCGTGTTTTTGGATCCGAAGCGACATCCCAGCATGCAGCCACCGCAGCTGTTGCAGCCGGTTCGCGGCGGGCCCTCCCCACCAAAGTAGGGGTCGGGCACCGTGACCCCGGCTTTGCCGAAATAGACGGCGACCTTGGTCTTGTGAAAGTGCTCCGCGCGGCCCATATCCTGGGCGATCTCCTGTAGGACCCGGTCAGGATGTGTCATGAGCGGATTTTCGGTCGCTCCGAGCATCCTGTGCGCCGTGTCGTAGTGAGGCTTCAGCTCCTGACTCCAGTTGGCCAGCCGCCTCCACGACTCGGCGTTGAAGAAGTCCTCGCCCGGCACCGGCAACGTGTTGGCGTAGACCAGGGAGCCCCCCCCGTAGCCAACGCCGTGCACAATGCTCACGTGGGGGAACATGGTGAGCTTGAAAAGCCCCCGCAGGCCCGCCTTGGGCATCCACATCCAGCGCCGGAGGTCCCAGTTGGTGGCCGGGTAATCCTCTGGACCGAAGCGGCGTCCGCGCTCGATGATGAGCACACGGTAGCCCTTCTCCATGAGACGCAGCGCAGAGACACTGCCGCCAAAGCCCGAGCCGATGATGATATAATCGTAATGCACGCCGATACTCATGATCGACCGGATTATCGGCACCCGCTGACGCGATGGCCAGCGAAACATGCCGCCGCCGCAAACTGGCCGCATGAGCACCTCGGCGGTCGACGAGTGAGGCCGCTCGTGCCGTGGGAGAGGTGCCCGGCTGAGAGCTTACCTGCAGGTGTCACGAGAGTCCGGCTCATGTTGCGGGAGCTGCGGCGCGTTCACAGCGTGCTCGCTGAAGCCGAGAAGCAGGACACCAACCCCAGCGAACGGCTGGATCCGCTCACGCTGAACATGGCGATGGTCGGGCCTGAAAGGCTCGCGCCCAGGCGCAGAGGCGCAGAGGCGCAAAGGTGCAGAGACGCTATTGTGGGCAGCGATGGACGAGTCGGGTGATCCCGCCCTTGATCCGCTCGGCATCGAAGTTCAGCAGAAGGCCGGCGCGCACGTCCTCGAGCTTGATGCAGGCCTAAAAGGCCCCGTGGAGTTTGAGGCTGAAGCCGCTATCGCTGATGTCCGTGGACACTGCCGTTTGCGGCTCCGGGTCCCCTACCGCCAACAGTATCACGCCGGTCAGCAGCACGGCCGAGCCGACGCCGATCGCAGCGATGCCGAGGGTCTGCTGCAGATTTGCGGAGTCCTGCAGCTCCAGGCCCTCTTTGCGGGTCAACTCCGTGACGACCCCATTTTCGGCCGCGGCGACGGCCTCCGCCCACTCATCGCGCAGGCTCTGGCCGTTGACGTACAAGAACGCACCCACCCCGCCTGCGGCGGCCCCCAACACCAGTGAGACGATGCCGCCGGTGGTCATCCCGCTCTCCTTCTGGGGCGGAGGTGACGCCAGAGTCGACTGGGTCATCAGACCCAACTTGGCCGCCTCTCGAGCAGCCGCCTGGCGGCGAGCGGCCGCGGCCTTCTCCAGCTTGGCGACCAACTCGCGGTTCTGGGCGGCCATGGCCTTTCGCATCTCCTGGAGCTGCTTTTGGAACTCCGCGTCGCGCTTGACGAGCTCATCGCGCTCCTTGGCCTCGCGCTCGACCTTCGCCTTGGCCGCGATCTCGCGCTCCTTGTTACGCGTGGCCGCGAGCTCTACATTTCGCGCCTCTTCGAGTTTTTGAGCCTGTGCCTTCTTGTCGATCGCGGCCAGCTCCGTTTCGACGCTCTTGAGCCGGCGCTGCGCCTCCGCGTACTTCGGATTCTTCTTGGTGCTCTCAGCGATGAACTTGGCGAACCACTGCTTGGCGTCCCTCCACTCTCGGGCGGCTTCGAAGCAGCGGGCGATGTTCCACACCAATCGCGGCTGCGGCGTGAGCCGGTGGGCTTCTTTGAATGCCATCGCCGCGGTCCCGTAGCGCTTGCCCTTGTACGCGGCGAGCGCCATCGTGACCCACTCTTCTGCGCGCTGCTCGTCCTCCTTTTGCCCCGCGAGCGCGCTGGGGGAGTAGACGATCGAGGTGGTCAAAACCATCGCCGCCACGAGCGCGCCGACTGTCCCATGTGTTGTGGTCACAACCAGGTGTCCTTCTTCTTCTTCTTCTTCTGGGGAACGGTCGCTGAAGAGCCCTTTGGTTTCTTGACCCGCTTGGTGGCCCGACGCTTGCGTTTGAAGGCGACGTCAACGGCCGTGCTCCGCTGGCTGTTGCGCAGCTCCAGCTCCGCGTCGATGTAGCCACGAGGCGCCTCGATTCGGAGCTTGGGTGGGTCCTCGGTGACGCCCCAGTTCACCTTATACGGTGTCAGCCCAACGGGCTTGCCACCCAGGAACACCCTGGCCCCGGGCGGCTCGGTCTTGACCGTCACCGGCTCGAGCTTGGGGGTCGCCGCCGCGCTGGCGGCGGCGATCTTCTTGGCCTCCTCGACCTTGGCCGCGGCGGCCGCCTCAGCGTGCTTCGCTTGCTCCATCAACTTGGCCGCGGCCTCAGCTTCGACGGCCTTTCGTCTCTCGGCGACTCGAGCGTCCTTGGCCGCGTTTTTCGAGAGGGCTTTCTGGGCGGCGCCGTCGGGCGTTGCGCTGTCCAAAGGCGCGGCCGCCGCCGTGGCTGCTTCACCCCCGCGCGTCGTCTCCTCGTCGGCGCTCGATGCGTCCCCCGCTGAGCGCTGGGTCGCCCGAGTTTCAACGATCACCGGGCTCGCGTTCTTGCCGGCCGGTT
>JAAZYN010000164.1 GCA_014239625.1 Myxococcales bacterium
CCAAGGACGACAAGAGGGCTGCCGCCAAGAAGGCCAAGGACGACAAGAGGGCTGCCGCCAAGAAGGCCAAGGACGACAAGAGGGCTGCGCGGGGCGCCTCAGAAACGCTGAAGAAGAAGGCCGAACAGCTCAGCCCCGCCAAGCCTCCCACACCCGATCGTTCAGCGGCTCCACCGGCAACCGGGGTGGCCCCGATCAGCTTCACGGAGCCATCTGGTAGCCTCGTCAAGACTCGGGAGCTCCTTGGCGGCTTCAAAGAAGTTCAACAACTCGTCACCTGGTTTTCCACCACGTGGGCCCTCAGCAAGACCTGGACGCAGCGCGCAGCAGCTCCGATGCCGATCACCTTCCGCAGCTGCGGTGGGAAGGCGAGCGCGTGGAGTAACCGGAAGGGGGTCAATATCTGTTACGAGCTCGTCGAGAGCTTCGCCGAGATGTTCCCGAAGTACTTTCAGGGCGCCCCCGCGAACGACGCGGTGGTGGGCGCCTCGCTGTGGGTTCTGATGTACGCGATGAGCAAAGAGGCGGGGCGCCGCCTGAGCGTCCCGAAAGCAAATCCCCGATCGCGTGACGTGGACGCCTTGCTGGGCCACCTGTTGACAAGCCGGGTGGCCAAGGACCCCACCGCCAAGACCCTCGCCACCCTCATGGCCCGCGGGCTGCAGGCGATGATTCGAATGTCGGCCAGCAGCGACCGAGATGCCCTGTTGAAGACAGCGATGTGGCGAAATTTCGGCCTGACGTCGGGCCGCTTACGACAGACGATGTGCTGGATATATGGGGTCGCGCCGCAACAGTGGCTCATCACGCGCTTCGACCTGAAGAAGAAGCGGGCCGCAAGATGCGCCGCTGAGACGGCCAAGCTCAACGCAAAGTACGCCCGGCGGACGGCCGCTTACCGGCGCGCTCCCTGAGCCCTTCTCGTCTCTTACCTTCCCAGGGATCGGCCGCTCGCTTATGACAGGGCTATGGAAATCGTCACCCGCACCGACCTGAGCGTCTCGAAGACAGCAGCCTGGAACGTCTTGAGCAACTTTCCCGGATGGAACTCGTGGAACCCAGCCATGAGAGACATCTGCGTGGAGCGCCTCGAGCCCGGCGCCAAGGTCACGTTCAAGATCAAGCTCGGAGGGGGCCCACTTGGGGCCACCGCGGTCGACGCCGATCTATTGTGGGTCCGCTCAGGTGAGGGTTTCGGCTGGCGGGGCCCGCGGAGGGGCGCGCTGCGAAAGGTGCTCAGCGGCGAGCACTGGTTCATGATCGAGCGCAGAGGTGACACCAACAGCGTCTTGCATCACGGCGAACGATTCACGGGGGCGCTCGCGGGGGTGCTCGATGCCCTCGGAGCCAAGCGCCGAATCGACGCCCTCGATGCCTCCATCAACCAAGCGTTCAAGGCAGCGGCGGAGGCGGAGTGATGGCCCAACGGTAACCAGAGCGGCGTCGTTGACGTAGAGTCCGTACAACGCCTCCATGGCAAGGAGCCCCCTGGGATGAAACGACGAGACTTTTTGACCGCCGGCGCTGTTGGAGCGGCTGGATTGGGCCTGGGCAGTTACGCGCTCGCAGACACGCCTCTGGGGCTGCTGGGGGATCCGGATGACCTGGCTGACGTCACCGCCCGTCGGGTTCGGGGTATCCGTGGCAGGCGCGCGCCAGATCTGGCTGTCGACACCTGGTTCAACCTGCCCCGGGGCAGCAAGAGCATCGACCTTGGCGACTACGCCAACAAGGTCGTGTACCTGTACTTCTTTCAGAGCTGGTGCCCAGGCTGCCACAAATCCGGCTTCCCGACGTTGCAGAAGGTGTCACGGCACTTCGCCAACACGCCGGACGTCCGCTTCGCGGCTATTCAGACCGTGTTCGAGGGCTTCGGTTCGAACACCGCCGATAAAGCGCGGGCGATACAGAAGCGCTACAAGCTCGATATGCCGGTCGGACACGACGCCGGCAAAGACGATCGCGGATCGCGGGTGATGCGCAAGTATCGCTCTGGCGGAACTCCATGGACGGTCATCGTGGACAAATCGCGCGTTGTGCGGTTCAACGCCTTTCATATCCGACCCCAGTCGGCCATCTCCTTGATGGAGAAGTTGCGCCGCGGGTAGACCTGTTCCGGGACAACGACGATGGTGAAAGCGTGAGCGATGGCAAAGCCCCCAGGCACCTCCTGATGCTGATGGTGCTCGCCCTACCGACTGCGAGCTGTCCGAAAAAGCCTCCATCCACGGCTCCGTCCATGGCCGATGGAGCGACCACGGCGCCCAGAGAAGGTCGCGCCGACGGAGCGACCAAGGCGCCCGGAGAAGATCCCGCGCAGCGCGCCCTGACCAATCCCCCGCGGACCAACGACCACGGGGCTGGAGCCGCCCGCGGCGAGGACGCCGGCTCCCAGGAGAGGGCACCGGACGCCGCTCCTCCGCAGGAGGTTTCAGCGTCGCCAGACGTCGCCGCCGAGCCCCCTCTGTCGAGCCGTGTCCAGGGCGTACAGCCCATGCGGATGCCGCTCAAAGCCTTCTCGCCCGAGGACCAGGAGAAGGCCATCCAGGAGGTGCGCCGGGCCGCGCGGCTGGTGCGCCGGGGGGCATTTGATGCGGCGATCGATCGCTATCAGACGGCGCTGGCGTTGGATGCCAACAGCTGGTCTCGCTATGAGCTGATGACGACCTATCTGCGCAGCGGCTCTGTTCGGCCGGCCCTTGGGATGCTCAAAGAGCTTCGAGAGTGGGCTGACAGTAAATTTGAGTGCGTGATCTGTAAGGTCTGGCTGCGCAAGAGCACCACCGACAAGCTGTTCGCATCCGTCCATCAGGATCCACGCTACCGGAAGCTGGTCGAGGATCTGACGCTCGACGAGCCCAATTACGAGACGATGGCCCAGAGATTCCTGCTGGAGGTGGAGAACAACGACAAGACGATGCTCAAGGCTTCGCTGGAGCGCCAGATGACGGTGCGCATCTCGGACTCGACCAGGACCATCGACGCCAAGACCGGTAAGCGGAGCGAGTGGGAGGACGACGTCACCCACCTGGCGCTCTTCGAAGAGGTCGAAAAAGCGAGCATGACGGCCTACGATGAGCCCAAGTCGATCCGCTGCAGGTCACGCTGCTGCCGCCTGCGGTACCCTAAAAAGATGGCGACCGGCGACGACGGCAAGCAGACTGAAGCCTGCGACTTCAACCAACTGACTCGGATCTGCTTTTGGCCGTTCGGCAACGATGATGTCGCCGTGATCCGGGTGGAGCAGCGCCTGTGCGAAGTGAAACCCATGGGCATGGACGAGCTCATCGATCGCGTCGGGAAACCGGGCTGGGAGGTTCCAGATGCCCAAAAAGGCGGCGCGGACATCGACCCCAAAGGGGAAAGGCCCCCTGGTAAACCGACGGTCGTTAATCCACCGGAAAATCTGTAGTCGAGGACCGTTCGCGTTAGCATGTCGGCAATGAGCAGCACATCCAACGCCCCTCGAAAGGCCGCCATCGACCGCCGCACCGGCGAGACGCGGATCTCAATGAGCTTCGCGCTGGACGGCGACGGTACGGCGACCATCGCGACGCCAGTCCCGTTCATGAGCCATATGCTCGATCAGGTCGGACGGCACGGCTACTACGCGCTGCAGGTCGAGGCAGACGGGGATACGAGCATCGACGATCACCACAGCACCGAGGACATGGGCATCGTCCTTGGCAACTGCTTCCGCGAGGCGCTGGGTGATCGGAAGGGGATCGCGCGTTTCGCTCACGCGCAGGTACCGCTCGATGAAGCCCTGACTCAGGTGACCGTGGATTTCTCGGGTCGCCCGTATCTCGTCTACGACCTGCCGCTGCCAAAGACCAAACTGGGTACGTTCGACGTCGAGTTGGTGCGGGAGTTCTACCAGGGGTGGGTCAACGGAGCGCGAGCCAACCTGCATGTGCGCTACCTGGCCGGCGACAACCTGCATCACATCATCGAGTCGAGCTTCAAGGCCTTTGCTCGAGCGACACACCTGGCGACGAGACTCACCCATCCGGGGGCTCAGCTGCCTTCGTCAAAGGGCCACCTGGACTGACTCGGCGCGCGCGGCGCTGGGTGCTGCCTGGCCACCTCGCGCCCCCGTCGAAAGCGAAGCGACCACAGGCCCCCGTTGAGCTGCATCGCGGGGCGGCAGCTGCGCTCCTACGATGCCTGCTGGTGCATCTACGATGCCTGCAATAGGGTGACGGCTTCACCTTGAGTCCCTGGCGGTGCTGACCATTCCCAGCTTTACAGCCATGCTCCCCTTCGGGCTGCTCTGCGTCGCCTGTCTACCCAACACGGCGAAGGTCGCGACGTCCGATGCCACAGCCTCCGACGCCACCGCGACCACGCGGGTCTTCGCGGTGATCGTCTCGCATAACGAACAAGACAACAACGCGAAGTGCCAGCCGGTGTTGAACGATGCGCAGCTCTGGCGCGCCAATCGAGACGCCACGCTCGCCTTTGCGGATGCTGTCGTGGCGGGGGGCGGCGCCTGGGATCTCCAATCAGACTTCCGGTGGATCGAGCAGATGCACGCCTGGGAGCGCGACGAAGAGCGGTCTAAGACGGCGGGCATGAACGTCCTGCGCTATCTCGCGACCACATCCGGCGGTCGTATCTCGGTGGACCCGCACAATCACGACGGGTCCCATAATTACGCCGACGTCGCGTGGCTGCTTGAACAAGCAGGCGTTCCCGACACTGGAGTCGCAGGCGGCTTCATCTGGTACCCCAGCACGAGCGCCGACTGGGAGCGCTTCAAGGCGCCGCTCACTGGCCTGGCGCACCCTGAACACGCGTGGCAACCCCACGTCCTCTGGGGACCGGCCACCCACCAGCACAGCGGTCCAGACTCGGAGGCCTCGGGCGTTTGGCGGCCGCTCGCTGTCGATGACTTTCACGCGCACGACCCAAGCGGTGACCTCGTGGCCATGGGCAACTATGTCGACACCAAGTACGAGATCGGCGGCGGCGCCGGAATAGGCGAGCTGCTGAGCGCACTACGTGCCGGCGAATTCCCGGACGGGGTTATGGTCACGGCCGCCGTGTTTTTCGATCAGTGCGGCTTTTCCGAGGAGGACGTGGCCGCGGTGACCGCGCTGTTGGAGCGCTACGCGCCGGACGTGGCTTCAGGCGACCTGGTGTGGGCGACCATCCCCGAGATCGTTGACACCTGGCGCGAACAGTATGCTGAACGCCCGTTTGTCTACAACGCACCGCCCAGCGCAGGCTCCGAGTGTCCCCCCGGGCAGGTAGCGTGCGACGCTGGACCATGCAACGACACCTGCGTGTCCGACTGCCGCACCACGGAGCAGTGCCCCAACGGGACGTCGTGCGACGACCGAACGGGGCTCTGCGTGCCATGAGCGGCGCCCTGTCGGCGACCGCGAGCCACAGCGGGGGCCGTCGCCCATCCGAAGCCCTACCTCAGCGCTCCCGACGAGAAACCTTGATGGCTGGCGGCGCGGTGTATATCAAGCTGTGATGAACTTCGTGACCCGCCTGACAGCGGCCCTGGAGCGGCACCAGCCGAGGGAGATCGGCACACCTGGGGCGCGGCCGGCCTCGGTCGCTATGATCGCCGCGTCGTCAGCCTCCTTCGGCGCCGAGATCCTACTGATTCAGCGGGCGAAACGGGACGGCGACCCATGGTCCGGTCACCTGGCGTTCCCGGGAGGGCGCGTCGATCCCACCGACTCGACACGCCGATTCGCCGCCGAGCGGGAGACGCGCGAGGAGGTCGGGCTCGATCTGGCGGGGCACGCCAAGTTCCTGGGACGGCTCGATGATCTTGGCGGAGCGGGACACCCTGTGACGGTCTCGGGGTTCGCCTACCTCCTCCCAACCAAGCGCACGTTGACCCTTGAAGACCGCGAGGTACAGGACGCGTTTTGGGTGCCCGTGAGCCGTTTTCTTGAACACGAGCGCTGGACCGAACACACCTTCACCTGGAACGGTCGCTCGATGACCCTCCCGGCGCTCGACCTGCTGGGCCCCGGCAAGCCTGTCCTGTGGGGACTGACATACCGGTTCATCGTTGACATCATGCATATGCTCGGCCACGACGAGCTACCCCGCGCGTGGTAGCAGAGGTCCCTCGCGAGGCAGCCTTGAGCCGGATGGTTCAGCCCCCCCTCGCTGCAGCCGGCGGATCCACAGCGCGCTGACGGGCGCTTGCTCCCTTCGGCTGGCTTGGCGGCTGTCGCAACCAACATCACCCGCCTAGCGGTCCGCGCCACGCCTGGCAGCACTACGCCTCCTTGGTCTCGCTCGAAGCGCCAGGAATAATCCAGGCGAACGGGCAGCTCACGTGCCGAATACGAATGGATAAACGATCGTGAGCGGGGCCGACCCGAGGCGCGGAAATCGCATCCCCTTCAAGATGGTCTTGATGCAGTCGCTGACGTTGTCGTTTCTCAGCGTGCGCTCAGTCTCTCGGATCCCCTCGGTCGAACCGTCGGCGCGGATCGTAAATTGATACGTCAGCTTACCGGCGAGCTTCGGGGCCTCTCCCAACTCTTTATTGTAACACACTCGAATCGCGGCGCTGTGGTGGTCGATGGTCGCGGCGACTCTGCTGCGGTCCACGTCTGCAGGGGTGCGCGCTTTGTCCGACGGCGGCGGTTGCGGCCTCGGCCCCACAGAGACACGGGTCTTTTTTTTCTGTGGCCTTGCGTCGCTGAGCTCCTCCTTGGTCGGCGCGCCGAGCTCGGCTGGGCGGACACATCGGGCCCGGCTCGGTGGCTTCCGGATCTCCTCGGACCACACGCCGTCCTGCAGCGTCGCTCGTATACCTGAGGGCATTGCGGTCATCGCGTGAGCGGTGATGCGGCCGGGATCGCTCGCGGTGGAGGCTCGCAAGACCTTGAACAAGACGTCGACGCGCAAGCGAGTCTCGAACTTACGTGGATCGCTGACCTCCATCACGGGGACACTGAAGCGCGCATAGGAGCGCTCGAGGTCGCTCGCGCCTCGCCCCAGCTTGTCGAGCATGCCCCCCAGCTGCGCGCGCTCTGCCGGCCAGGCCAGGTGGCGCCCGACGACTACTCTGGAGACACAGGCCGCGCCGGCGCACCCGCCGGTCTGTATATCCCGGTGAAACAGTACAGGCACGCTCACCTCGAAGCGCCGCTGTCTGGCGTTGTACATGACCTTCGTCCGAACGCCTCTGAGCACCACGTGGCTCTTCTTTCGCGCCCTCTCCTGAGCCGCGCGGCACAGGCCCACCTGGTAAGCGTTGTCGAACCGCCGGTCACACGTCTCCATGCCGGAGACGGGGTTGGAGCCGCCAGGCTCGCGGCGACGAGGATCAGGGTCGGGGTGAACATGCGAGAAAGTATCTCCCGCGAATCGGGCCGCGGCCAGTACTCGGTACACAATCACCGTT
>JAAZYN010000165.1 GCA_014239625.1 Myxococcales bacterium
CGCCCTCTTGGCCAGCTCAGGCGCTACCTTTCGGCTGGCCTGGAGCGCGTCATCTACAGGCTCTACACGCCGGCGCTCAGAGCGATGCTCCGTTGGCGCTTCACCACCCTCGCCGTCGGTGTCGGGGTCGTAATACTGGTAGGTGCAGCGGTCTTCGGAGGCCGCATCGGCCGCACGATGCTGCCCCGCGTAGAGTCCGACGTGTCCACCGCGACGGCCGTGCTGCCGGTCGGCTCCCCCGTGGCCTCGGCCCGCCAGGTGGCCAACGAGCTGGTGGTGGCGGTGCACCAGGTCGCGGCGGCCAACGGCGGAGACGACCTCCTCGTAGGGGCGTTCGCTCGCATCAAAGACAACGCCATCCAGGTGCGCGCGTACTTGCAGCCGCCCGGGGTGCGGCCTGTATCCACGTCGACGTTCACCAAGGCGTGGCGCAAGGCGTCGTCTGACATTGCCGGGTTGCAGTCGCTGCGGTTCCAGTCCGATCGAGGCGGCCCGGGCTCGGGCGCGTCGGTGCAGGTCGAGCTTGCCCACAGCGACATCCAGACCCTGGATCGAGCCAGCGCCGCGTTGGCCAAACGGCTGGCGATGTTCCCAAAGGTGAAGGACGTGGACGATGGCTACGCCCGCGGCAAGGCACAGCTCGATGTGAAGCTCAAGCCGAGCGGGGAGGCGCTGGGCCTGACCGCCCAGGACGTGGCGCGGCAGATCCGGTCGTCATTCTATGGGGCCATGGCCGTGCGGCAGCAGCGGGGCCGTAACGAGGTCAGCGTGCTGGTGCGTCGTCCAGCCAGCGAGCGGGCGAGCGAGTACGACGTACGGCAGATGCTCATCGCGACCCCAGCGGGCACCCGGGTTGCCCTCAAAGAGATCGCCACGATCGATAAGGGGCGAGCCTTTACGAGCATTCGGCGGCGCGACGGACGGCGGACCGTGACCGTCGCGGCAGACGTGGTGCCCATCGGACAGACGCCACAGATCACCGCTGAGCTCAACGAGACCATCCTCCCGCGGCTGGCCCGTGACTTCCCGGGGCTGAGCTACGGCTACCAAGGGCGGCAGAAACGTTTTGCCGAAGGTATGGCGGCCCTCGGGCGGGGCTTCCTGGTCGCCATGGCGGCGATCTACTTTTTGCTCGCCATCCCTTTCCGGAGTTACGTCCAACCGCTCATCGTCATGCTCGCCATCCCCTTCGGCCTCGCCGGGGCGGTCCTGGGGCACATGGTGCTTGGCTACAACCTCAGCATCCTGTCGATGATGGGAGGCGTCGCCCTGTCGGGGGTCGTGGTCAACGACTCCCTGGTGCTCGTCGAGTACGCCAACCGGCGACGCCGCGAAGACGGGATGACTGCGCTGGCGGCCATCATCGTTGCGGCTCAACGTCGCTTTCGACCCGTGATACTGACCACGTTGACGACCTTCGGCGGCATGGCGCCGATGATCTTCGAGACCTCGCGCCAGGCCAAGTTCCTTATCCCGATGGCCATCGCGCTGGGCTTCGGCATCGTGTTCGCGACGCTGGTGACCCTGGTGTTGGTGCCGACACTCTACGCGTTGGCGGATGACGCCAAGCGTCTGTTCTCACGACTGCCGACAACATCCCGCCGAGCCCCCGAGACCCGGCAGGCTTGACCTCGACGGCCCCAGGCGGCTCAAGTCAACGCGTCACCGCCCAAGCAGCTCGCACAAGGGCCTCGGGCCCACAGGTCGGCGCGGTGGTGTCACCCCCAAGGGAGAGGTGCTCATGACCTCCAGCCACGTGTTGTTTGGCGACCGCGTGACTCCACGCAAGATAAGGAGTATGGGATGGCTCACACGAACGCTCTGCGACCAGGGGAAGTGGCGATGCGACGCTCACGGATGAAGCGCATGACGATCGTCGGGGTCGGGCTGCTCCTGACCACGGTCTCGGCGTGCGCCGCTGAGACCGCTGACGGGACAGCTGCGCCTGCCGCGGACATGGACACCCAATCGTCCGACCTCGCCGCCCCGGACACCCCGGGCTCCGATGTGGGTGGTGGTGACGCGAGCGCTGCCGACGCGAGCGTTGCCGACGCGGCCAAGGACCAAGGCGGCGCCGCTGCGACCCACACAGTCACCTTCACCACGTACACAGACGACACCTGCACAGAGGTCCCACCGATGAACAGCGTCGTGGAGCTCGACACCGGCGTCGCGTGCAATCAGGCGCCCAAAGCGTCGATCAGCGAGCTGGTGTGCTACCCCGATCGCATCACGTACACCAACCACCCGAACGTCACCGACTGCAGCTCAACAGGCTTCGCAAACGAGCTGTTCGTTGGTGTCTGCCAGGAGTTCCCTGGCCCTGTCCCGACCTGGAAATACATCGATCCGCAGGGATACACCTGCTTGACCCCGTGACAGCGCAGGCCTGTCACCGACGGTGCCCGCGCACACCCTCCCGCTGAGCTGAAGCTCGAGTCAGGTTGAGCGGTCTTGGGGGGGCGCGGGGCTCGGTGGATTCCGCACCGCCTCCACGATTCTGATTGACGCCCGCTCCCGTCTGGGCTCGCTGGCCGCTTGGCGCACCGCCAATGGCTTCACCGCGTACCCGGTTTGCGCCAGATCCAGGCGATACTCAGCCCCGCGACCAGCCCAGCGGTCGCTTGCCATTCGAACACGTGCTCGATGTCGAGAATAGACAGGGCTACGGCGGGCATGCCGGGGATGGCGGTGAGCCAGAGGCGTCTATCGAGGCTGACGGCTATCGCCAGAAAGAAGACGAACAACACGGAGAGCAACGCGAGCCCGTGGATCGGCGGTATGCCGAGGACAGCGGCGCTGCCCCACAGGGCCCAGGTCGACGCAAAGCCTCCCCAGAGCACGGCCATCGCCTGGCGGTTGATGCGCGTCTGCAGCAGCGTCTTGCGTAAAAGGAAAGTGGCCCCAGCGCTGGAGACTGTGGATGCCGCCAGGTTGATGAACAGGGTGTCGTAGTCCAGGGGCCACCACCCGGAGTGCACTCCCCATCCCAACACGCTGTGCCACAGAAACCACGCGACCCCCGACAGCGCCGCGCCGATGGATCGGACCTTGTGGTGGATGTTGATGTCGACTTGCTCGGCGACCTGCCGAGCAGCTTTGTTGAGTCGTCGCTCTGTCTTCAGGTCCTGCCGAAGCTGCTCCACCCTACGCCGAAGCTCCGGCGCCGGCGCTGGAAGGTCCGCCAGGGCAGAAGCGGCAGAACGTAGATCGCGTGCCTCAATGGCCCGCGCGATGACCAGATGCAAGACCTCCTGGAGGCCGCGTTGGGCGTCCGTGTTGTCCTTCCAGACCTTCAACGCCTGCTGGTAGGCGAAGACGCACTCGACCATGCGCCGTTGAATCGTCACCTCGTCGGACATCTCGAGGGCCGACAGGCTCTCGTCGATGGTGCCGCGAAGCTCGGGCAACAAGCGGCGCAGCCTCTCCTCGGCCTCTGCGACCAGGCGCGTCGACGCCCGGTGATTCAGAAACTCGGCCAGCGCATGCCGGAGGGCGTCGGCGCTCTCGAAGCGCTCCTCGACATCGCGGGCCATCGCCTTGCGGGCGATGTTGCCCAGCTCCTCGGGGACGTCCCCGCCGTACTCTGGCGGCGCTGCTTGATAGGCGTTCAGCAGGGTCAACGCGAAGGTCTTCGACTCGTGGGGAGGCTTTCCAGTGAGCACCTGATGCAGCATCGCCCCGAGCTGAAAGACATCGGACCTCGGCCCCAACAGCTCGCTCTCGCCGGCCGCCTGCTCCGGCGACATGTAGGCGGCGGTGCCGACGACCGATGTGATGTCCTTGGCCGAAGGCAGCCAATCTGGGCGCTCTTCATTCGCAGAGTAGGAGACCGCGATGCCCCAATCCAAGAGGTAGGTCTCGCCGAACCTGCCGATCATGACGTTGGCGGGCTTCAGGTCGAGGTGCAGGATGTGCCGCGAGTGAGCGAAATGAACGGCGTGGCACAGCCGCATGAGCACGATGATGTGCCAGCGCAGCGGATCGTCGCCCACGCTGTAGGCCTCATGCAGAGACGTATCCTCCAGCAAACGGCTCCATTCGATCCCCTCGATACGCTTCATCACGATAGCGGGGCGCTGCTCATGATGGGTCAACGCATGGATCGGGACGATATTGGGGTGCTCCAGGCGACCTGAGATCCGAGCCTCGCGAAGAAGCGATGTCACCGCGTGGTCATCACTGGAGGGATGCAGGTGCTTTACGGCGACGATGCGTTGAAGTCCGCTCTGCACACCCTCCCGGATAATACCCATGCCGCCGCGACCGATCTCTCTTTGGATCTCGACCGTGGGTGCCGCCAGCGCCGACGCGTGACTCTCGCCATCACCCGCGGTTGGATCCGGGGGAGCGTTCGCGAGCGTGTCGAGGGTCGCTGAAGACCCCTGGGTGAACTGACCCAGCTGCGTCTCTTTGATCGTCTCCACCAGGAGAGAGGCGTCGACGCCCAGCTCATTCCAGCGACGACCCAGATCACTTTGAAAGACGTCGTCGAGGGAGGCATCAGTCTCGGCTGTGAGTGTCACGGTGGCAACGTTACACGAATCAGACGGTGGAGGCCCATTCCTGCGCGAAAGCTCCACCGCTGGGGTTTGATTCCGCCGGTCAGTTTGGTGGATCGCGACCTTCTGGGCGATGTCGCCGCTGGCTGCGTTGCTCGACCTCGAAGTAACGCTGCTACGACGTCGGGCTCGCGCCTTGCCAGCGACGCAATCGCCTGGCGAATCTCGCGTTCAACCAAACTGACCGGCTCCATGAGGAACCGCGAACACTTCAGAGTGTGACAGTTGCACGGACTGGCTATAGGATCCCCCGTATGTCTGCGCGCGGCCCCGAACGCTACGCCGAGCTAACGCTTCCCGGCGGATGGAGGACGGCGCGTCCGATCGGCCGGGGTAACTTCGCGTGGGTATACGCCGGCGTGAGTCCAGACGGTGAGACCTGTGCCATCAAGGTGCTCCATCAACGCTCCGAGCAAGCCGAGAAGCGATTTCTCCGGGAGATCAAGATCGTCCGAGAGATCCCTCACAACGATTACTGCGTGCGATACAAGGCTCATGGGGAGACCGACGACGGAGCCCCCTGGCTGGCGCTGGAGTTCATCCGGGGAGTGACCCTGTCGGCGATCATCGCCAAGGGCAAGCCCATCGGGGCCGTCAGGCTGATGCGCTTGATGGTGCAGATCTGCAAGGGCTTCGCCGGACTGCATCGCTTTGGGCTGGCCCATAGGGACGTCAAACCCGACAACATCATGATCACGCGTCCCGAGGGGAGCGTGAAGCTGCTGGACTTCGGGCTGGTGCAGGACTCTCAGGGCCTGCTGAAGCTCTTCGAAGAGGAGGATATGGTCCGCGGGCGTGACTTCGCCGATGATCTCGATCACGGGATGTTGGCAGGGACGCCGGAGTACATGGCGCCCGAGCAGATCTCGGACGCCACCAGCGCGCCTGATGAGCAGCGCACCGACACGACGGCCGACGTCTTCTCGCTGGGTGTGATCTTCTACCAGCTGCTGGCAGGACGGAAGCTCTTCCCATTCGACCCCAAGGCCCAGGAGCCGAAAGGGGTTCACAAGGAGATGCTGGCTTACCTCGACTGGCGCCTGAGCCTCTCGGACTCGGATCTCGAGCGCCCGCCCGAGATCTCGCCTCAGCTCTGGACGATTATCGTCAAGTCCCTTCACAAAGACCCCAAGCAGCGTCAGGGCACCGCGCTCGAGCTGGCCGGAGACATCGAGGTCTACCTACAGACGGGTCGAGGCATCGAGAACGACGACCTGTCGGTCACCGTGCGGGGGCTGACGGGCATCCCGATGGACGTGATCCAAGCCGCTCGGAGCCAACACAAGCGCCCCGTATTCGAGCCAGCGCAGGCGCCCGCCATGGAACCGCTCCAGCGGCCAGCGTCGGCGCCAAGGCCGCCTGCGGCGCCCGCCGAGCCGCCGAAAGCCGCTGCCGCCATCAGCCAGCCGCTGGAGCTACCGCCCCCTCCTACAGCAGGCGACTTGAGCGCCTTGGCTGATCTCCAGTCCGCCACCACAGGTATCCGATGGCTCATGGCCATGATGACCCTGGCCGTCATCGTCGGGATCGTGGTGGCGATGATTTTGTGAGGGTGAGTGGCCGCACCACGTACCTTGAGTCACCAAGGGATCTGCGCTGCCGGCTCCAGGACGCCACGGCGCGGTGACTTCACAAGAGGCCAGCGGCACTCTCTCCCTCATGTACACACGGAGGGTCTCACGATGATCGCAGTTGCTCTCGCGGTCCTGGCTACGTCCAATGCGGCCCCTCAAATCGTCGTCATCGAAGCATCCACATCCACACCCGCGTCCGTGTGGGTGGTTGGGGTCGCGCGCCCGTCGAAGGCGTGGTCGTCGTGCAGATGGAGTACTCCAACGCGACCGGTTCCTGCCCCGCCGTGGACTTCGATGCCATCGATCTATCGGTCTTCGACGTCACCGTGACCCGTGGGGCCGAGGTCCTGCCCGGCCGGGCGGTCGAGTTCATCGCCGGTGTTCGCGGCACGGCGGCGCTGGTCTGGAGAGCCGACGCGCCCTTCGAGCCGAACACCGAGTAGGCGGTCGAGGCGAAGGTTGAACGTCTTGGGGCCGGCTGTACGGGCCGGGTCGGACCGTCCGCCGGGGCGCTGAGCGCCGTGTTGGGGCCCATTCCCTTGACCACCCGCGCGGCTGCTCACGCCGACGCTCGACCTCCCGCCGGACTTCGACGGCACCCAGATCCGCGAATGGGGCGGCGGCGGCTCGGAGGGGGCGGTGACTCTGAGGGGTACTGTGCGCGCTCCGGCGCCGTTCCTGAAGGTCGACTACTTCGTCGACCAGCCTCGGGGTGAAAAAACCATCATGCGCCTCCCGCCGGGGTCCACCGAGGACGTGCGGCTGGGGCTTCGCGCGGTCCAGGAGACCACCAGTCCCATGTGCTTGGCCGCCGTCTTCACCCACATCGTCGATGGCAGCACCGGCGAACAGCAGCACTGCTTCGCGACGCAGCCGCGTCCCTGCGAAGGCGACTGCGCCAGCGCCGATGCCAGCGGCTCGCGCGCCTGGATGACTGTTCTGCTGGTTCTCGTGGCGTTCGCACACCGCCGTCGCAGGCAAATGAGCCGCTGATCGGCACGCCAGGGGGACACGCAGTGCCTCTGGCGACCCGACGCCGACGCCCCGCCGCGTCACTGGGAAACGCACAGCGCGCCACGGCGACAGCTGGGATGAACGCCGGAAGGTTCATGCGCTGCGGCTGCAACCGGCGGATCCGCAGCGCTGACGGGCGCGACGTCCCGTCGGCTGGCTTGGCCGACCGGTCAGTAGCCAGCAAGGCGCGTGTGTCTGTGGTACGTTAAACGTGCGGGTTCGTGGTCGCACAACG
>JAAZYN010000166.1 GCA_014239625.1 Myxococcales bacterium
GGAGGCTCACACCGTGCCGGGGTGTGCCCCAGGAGTGCAGCGCCTGCAGGAGGGGGGAGGGCAGGGGACCGACACCGTCGGCGGCGGCGGCGGCTACGGTGGCATCTACTGTTTCGCGCTCGAGCCCTGAAGTGGAGGCGCTGAGGCTGGTCGCGGTAGGGTTCGTCGTTGCGACGTCGGGCTGTGGCGGGGCTGACACGCCCCTCGGCTCGCAGGAGGTCGTGGACGCGGCCACCGACAGTCCATCGACCTCCGACCTGGCGCCGGAGCCGATCAGCTATGAGCCATGCGCTGCCGCCGCCCGAGTCGGTGGCTTTCAGCTCCTGTTGGCGGCGACCTACACCGGGGTGAATGGGCAAGTGCTGGACGGCGTCGTGCCGGCGAACCTCCCTGAGGTCGCCGCGACGGAAGGTCCATGCGCCTTGCTGAAGGCTCGCAGTCTCTTCTGCGACCCCCCATGCGCCGGCGGAGAGACCTGTGGTGAACAGGCGTGCATCGCCTATCCGGAGAGCCACTCCGTGGGCTCGGTGGTCGTCTCGGGTCTCCAGGTCGACCTCACGATGGAGTCCAAGTGGGGCGACCACTACACCAACCCCGACCCCCTTCCGCACCCCGGCTTTGTTCCCGGGGCGGTGATCACCTTCGCCGCCGCGGGTGGCGACTATCAGCCGTTTAGCCTGAGGGCGGTCGGGATCGCCCCCCTCGATGTGCCCAGCCCTCGGGGGCGCGTGCTCATCGCCGAGGGCGAGGCCACCGACCTCGCCTGGACGCCGGGACCTGCCGAAGAGGCGGTGAAGCTCCGGGTGGAGGTGAACATCAACAACCATGGCGCCAGCTCGGCGTGGATCAGCTGCGACGTGGAGGACACCGGGGACTTCAGCCTCCCAGCATCACTGATGACGCGCTTGTTCGCGCTGGGGGTGTCGGGGTTTCCCACCGTGACGCTGTCCCGTCGGAGCGCAGGCGCAGCGGAGATCTCGCCGGGCTGCGTCGACCTGGTCGTCTCTTCGGACGTGGACCTGGTCGTAGAGGTCGAAGGCGTGACCTCCTGCACGTCCGACGCCCAGTGTCCCGCAGGCCAGACCTGTGGACTGACTCTGAGCTGCGGCTGACCGAATGGCGTATGTCGCTGGCGTTGAGGCGCCGGCAGCTCCGAACAGGTGTTCCCCCCAGCGGGGGCGGGCGGGGCGAGCCACACCGCCGCCGGGCGACTCCGTCGGCCGGGAGCTCACTCAACCGAGTGTCGCGTTGGCCCGGAGTCCTTTGGACGTTGTGCGAAGACGCTGGCGATGCCAAAAGGGGACATGAAGAAGACACTCTCGCCGACCCTCGCCATGAACGAGCGCGTGCGGAATATGGTCGCAGCGGGCAAGCAGGTGTTCCGCTTTGGCTTTGGACAGAGCCCGTTCGAGGTCCCCGCCCCTGTCGTAGCCGCGCTTCAGGACAACGCGCACCAGAACGACTACCTGCCAGTCCGCGGTCTGCCTCAGCTGCGCGAGGCCGTGGCTCGTTGGTGGTGTCGCACCCAGGGGCCTGCCTTTGAGGGCTGGACTGGCGACCGCGTGCTTGTCGGGCCCGGCTCCAAGGAGCTGATGTTCCAACTTCAGATGGTCTATCGCGGGACCGTCCTGGTGCCCAACCCCAGCTGGGTGTCGTACGTCCCTCACGCGCGCATCGCCGGCGCGGGCCATCGCTGGCTGGAGTGCTACGCTGCCGATGGCTTTCGGCTCACCGCCGCGACGCTTGCGCGAGCCTGTGACGAGATCAAGGGGCCCAAGCTGTTGGTGCTGAACAGCCCCAACAACCCGTGCGGGCACGCCTACGACGCTGAGCATCTAGAGCCGCTAGCCGAGGTCTTGAGGGCTCATCCCGACGTGTTGGTGCTCAGCGACGAGATCTATGGCGAGCTGCATTTCCGCGGCGAGCATGTGTCCATGGCCCGCTACCTTCCGCAGCGCACCTGCGTCGCGACGGGGTTGTCAAAGTGGTGCGGGGCGGGGGGCTGGCGCCTGGGCGTGATGCTGATGCCGCCCGAGCTGACGCACCTCGCAGACGCCATGGCCTCCTTGGCCTCCGACACCGTCAGCAGCGCCTCTGCGCCGATTCAGTACGCGGCGGTCTCGGCCTGGGACATGCGAGGAGAGGTCGGCGACTACGTCAGGCGGACGCGCGGCATCATGGCCCAGATCGGCCGCCGCGTGGCCGCCGCCCTGGCGGAGGTCCCAGACGTGACGGCCAGCCCCATCGACGGTGGCTTCTACGTCTTCTTCCAGCTGCCCGGTTCCGACCCCGACTGGTGCGAGCGCCTGCTCGACGCCACCGGCGTCGCGTTGCTACACGGATCGGCCTTCGGTCGACCCGCCGATGAGATCAGCGCGCGGCTCGCGTTTGTTGATCTGGACAACGTCGACGAGGGGCTTGGTCGGCTGGTCGACTGGTTGAGTCATGGGGGCCTCAAGGGGCGGTGAAGGGCGGCCTGCGGCGTTCGATGGGCGGTGCCGCGTCAGGTGGGGCCGGGGCTTCGATGCAGGTCGGCGCAGCGGCGCCGTTATGATCGGGACCGCTCCAAGCTGGGGGAGGCCCTTCGGGGGCGCCATCTTCGCGCGTTGTTTTCGCTCAGCTCCACCCCGCGTCGCGTCGAGCCGACCATAGGGTCGCAGGCGGCGGGGGAGGGCGGTAGGGCTGGGGCCCGGGCGCGGGGCTGGGGCCATGAGGCGGAGGCCACCTTGCGCGGGGGGCGCGCGGTGAGCACATCAAGCGTCGAGTGCCGCGCGGTTCGGTGGGCCAGCTGGTTGCAAAAATGGTAAGAGTGGGTGGCACAAGCGCGTGGGAGGGACTTGACCCGACTCAAACCGGTGGACGAGTGCGGCACCCTCGAGCCGGATCCATGGGTCGGCCGAGAGGTCGCAGGCCGCTACAGGATGGAGCGTCTCATCGGTGAGGGGACGTCGGGGGTCGTATACCGCGCACGCCACCTCGTGATGGAAAAGCCGGTGGCGATCAAGCTCCTGCAAGGGTTGGCCCTGGGGAGCCGGCGCGCCGAGATGGAGGAGCGATTCGTCCTCGAGGCGAGAGTCTACGGCAAGGTCGCCCATCCCCATGTCTGCGCCGCGACCGACTTTGGCGTCACCGAAGATGGCGTCCGCTTCTTGGTCATGGAGCTGCTCGAGGGGCGCACCCTACAGGAGGCTATCGCCGAAGACGGGGCGATGAAGCCCGAGCGAGCCGTCGCTATCGCGATGCAGATCGCCGACGGGCTCCAAGCGGTGCACACCATGGGCGTGGTGCACCGCGATCTCAAGCCGGAGAACGTCTTCCTGGTAAGGTTTCAAGAGGACCCCGACTGGGTCAAACTGGTCGACTTCGGCATCGCGCGTAAGCTGGCCGACACTCCCGAGGCGGCCAGGCTCACCGGGGCCGGGATGATCTACGGGACCCCAGCTTACCTGGCCCCGGAACAGACCCGGACGATGGACGTCGACGGGCGCGCGGATCTGTATGCCCTGGGCGTGATCCTGTTCGAGATGTTGGCCGGTCGACTGCCCTTCGAGCGCGACTCGCCGATCGGCTTCATGCAGGCCCACGCGGTAGAGTCGCCGCCGCGCCTCAACGAGATTGTCGCGGGGACGCCCATGGCTCTGGCGCGGCTGGTGGACCTGTTGCTGAGTAAAGAGCCGTCGCGGCGGCCGCCGGACGGCGAGACTCTGCGAATGCTCTTGGCGGCTTCGTTGGACAGCCTAGAGCCGATGTCGGAGGTCGAGGCGTATGCCCACCGCTCCTCCGGGCCAGCCGGTCCCGACGTCGTCCAGACGTCCGTCGCGCCGCGGCTGAGCAGGGTCATGGTCGGCTCGGCGATACTGGTCGGTGTGGCGCTGATCCTCATGCTCGTGCCCGCGATGCTGCCAGGTTCGGACGCTCCTGCCGGTCCGCGGGAGGTCGCCGCCGTCGAGAGGGCTGGGGCCTCGCCGGCGGGGTCAACGGAGGTGCTCGCACAGGACCCTTGGCTGCGGCTGAAGGCCGAGCGCGCGGCCTTTGCGGCGCGGTCGCAGGTGGCGCGAGCGCTGTCGCAGCTGGCCAGCAACCCGCAGCTCACGCTCAATCAGATGCGCGATGTGGTCGCGAGAGAGCCAGACAACGCCCACGCCCACTACTACCTGGGCCTGACTCACCACGGCATGGGGAGATCCGTCGAAGCGGCACAGAGCTGGCTGGTGGCGGTGCAGGCCGATCCGCGACACGGGCACGACCCGGACCTGACGCAGCGCCTTCTGGACGACTTCGCGTTGGCGGATCAGGCGACCCGGACGGCGGCCGAGAAGGTCCTCGTTCGAGGTCGCGTGTTGGCCAACGGCACGCCCGCAGTCTCTGCGATCGTCCGCGCGGGTATGGACGCCGACCTGGTCGATCGCGTTCACAGTCTGGCCCGGCGCACCGGCCTGTTGGCGGCGATGCCACCGCTCGATCGGTACCTGCTCATACTGCGCGCGGTCAGTGACTGCGAGACCCGCGCGGGGGTCCTGGAGAAGCTCTCGGCTCTCGATGACAGCGCAGCCCTGCCTGCCCTGGAGCGGCTGCAGGCGAGCAACAGAGGATGCGGCTCCAACGGCAATGACGACTGCATCGCGTGTATTCGCCCGGCCCTCGACCGGGTGATCCGACAGCTAAAGATGTAGCGGCCGCATTGCACAACTGATGCAAGTGGTCATATGCTCGTCAGCGTATGGCCGAAGAGGCTGCCCAAACTTCCATCGCGCACGCCATGTGGCAGGTGCGGCTCGATGCTCCTGTCGCGCAGGCGCTGGTGCCGCTGGCCGATGGCGTCCTCGTGCCAATGAAGCGAGGCGCACGTGCATCGGTTCGGCGCATCCAGGTCGATGAAGGCGAGACGGTGTGGGAGACCATGTTCGACGGCCCCTTGGTGGCTGGCCTGGCGCGGACAGGAGACATCCTGGCGGTCCCGTTGACCGAGGGCCGCCTTGTGGCCCTTCATGTGAACGATGGCAGCGGCCATGAGGTCCAGTGGGCTCAACAGATGGGCGAGTTCTGTGACCCGGTGATGGCCCGAATGGGGTCCATCTTCGTTCGCCTGATGTCTGGAACCGGGACCAAGGTTCAAGCCTTCGGCGTGGGCAAACGAGCCCCGCTATGGGCCGCCGAAGACCCCACCGAGAGCTCTCCCGACGCCAGGTTGGCGCAGGCCGCCGGGGTCGTCGTCATGGCCGGCACCAGCAGTGACAAACGCGTCACGGTGGCGGGCCTCGAGCGCGACAGCGGCCGGGTGAAGTGGTCCAACGGCGACGCCGAAGGGACGCTGCAAGCCCTGTGGGCCGTGGCCGGGGTGGTCGATGTGGTGACCGACGCGGACGGGATCCTGGGCATCAACCCGCACACAGGCAAGACCCGGAATCAACGATTCGCCGACTTCCCCTTCGAGCGCGCCTTCGAGATCGGAGAGACCCTGTTGATGGTCACGCGCGCCAAGGGTGATCGGGTGATGTTCAGTTTCACGTCGCTGGGTGAGCAGATCCAGGGGCGGCTGCGGGATCCGCTGGAGCGGGTCGTGGGCGTCTCGCCCAGCGAAGTGCTGGTCACCATGATCGACGGCTCGCCCGCGCTCTTCACCTTGCCCGACCTGACTCGGGTCGAGCTGCCCGAAGCGGACGTGATTGGGCCCTGTAATCAGGTCGCGTTCTCGTCCGATGTGGCCTACCTGGTGAGCGAGGACCGGCACACCTTGACCGCCTTGGATCTGGAACAGGTGTAGCTTCCCATCGCTTGCGCCCGTGCGGACCCCGCCATATTATCTCGATGTCGCCGGTTCCCCTGACTGTGTTCGGGATGGACGGCCCGCGACACGAGGAATTGACAGCAGTGCCCATCCGAATCTGCCCACAGTGTCGAGGCACCACCGAAGACGCGGTGTGCCCTACCGATGGTTTCCCAACCGTCGCCGCGTCGAAGTACGGCAAGAAGAACAAAGTCGACCCCCTGATCGGGACCACCTTCGAGGAACGCTACAGGATTGAGCGAAAGCTGGGACAGGGCGGAATGGGCGCGGTGTACAAGGCCACCCAATTGGCGGTGGACCGGGCGGTCGCCCTCAAGGTGATGAACAAGGAGCTGGGCGACGATCTCAAAGAGGTCGCTCGATTCCAGCAGGAAGCTCGGGCGATCGCGTCGATCCACCATCCGAACGTCATCAGCTTGATCGACTTCGGGCAGGCCAGCTCTGGTCAGCTCTTCTTGGTGATGGAGTTCATCGAAGGGGAGCCGCTCAACCATCTGCTGCGACGCGAAGCTCCGCTGGACCCGAAGCGCGCCCGGAGGATCACGAGCCAGATCATGGAGGCGCTCTCCGAGGCGCATGACCTCGGCATCGTCCACCGCGACATGAAGCCGGAGAACCTCTTCGTCACCCAGATGAGCCGCAAGGGTGACTTCATCAAGGTGCTCGACTTCGGTATCGCCAAAGTCAAAAATGAGTCCGCCGCTGAGATGGCGCTGACCCGGACCGGCGCGATCATCGGTTCGCCACGCTACATGGCGCCGGAGCAGGCGCGTGGACAAACGATCACCGGTCAGACCGACATCTACGCGGTGGGCTGCATCCTCTACGAGATGCTCTGCGGGCGGGCGGTCTTCAAGGCTGCGTCAGCCACCGACTACGTCATCGCCCACGTCACTCAGCCGCCCCCCGCGCCGACGGTCGAAGGGGCCGAGCTGCGCGGTCCGCTCGTCGATATCATGATGTGGATGCTCCAGAAGAAGCCGTGGGACCGGCCGCAGGGATGCGAGGCGGTCCTCCGCGCGCTCGAGGAGTGTCGTGATCGGCCGATCGCCGGCGCTGATGACAGAGGCATCAAAGACGCCCCGACGGGTCCTATGGTCGAGCCGGATCCGGGTCTCCCCTCGGTCCCCGGAATGACCCCGCCGCGCGAGCTCAGCGCCACGCGGCCTGCTCCCGGAATGTTCGTCGGGAGGCCGGCTGACCTCGAGACCAGCGTCACCCGGAGCGCGGGGGCGCTCGAGGCTCCGACCCTGAACGTTGAGGGCGATCGCGCGTCCCCCGACACGTCGAGGGGGAAGCGTTGGGGGCTCGTCGCTGCGTTGTTGGCGTTAGTAGTGGGAGGCGGGGCGGCGGCCTTCGTCGCGACCATGGGAGGCGCTGGCGGGGGCATTCAAGCGGAGCCAGTGGCGGGGTCGCCCGCGAACACAGCTTCGCGAGGGACCCATGCGCGCGAACCGGCCGACAAAAGCGCGAGCTCGGTGACCGTTGAAGCTCGGGCGACCCAGCGC
>JAAZYN010000167.1 GCA_014239625.1 Myxococcales bacterium
TTGCCAGCGACGCCGATCGCTCGCCAATATCGAGCCGGATGCAAACGAACACTGGCAATAGGCCAACTGGCCAGCCCTCTCAGCTCTCGACCCGGAGAAGCTGCCGACCAATGAACACGTAGTCGCCATCTTTCAGCGCGGTCTCGTTGTTCAGCCGCACGTACGTTCCATTGCGGCTGTCCAGATCCCGCAGGTAAGCGCTCCCATCCTGCAGCTCGATCCGGCTGTGGTAACGGCTGATGAAGCGATCATGGAAGAAGTTCATGTCGCAGTCCTCACGGCCGACGGTCACCGAGGCTTTCGTCGAGCAAAACGCCCTCCCCGTCCGGCCACCTTGGAGCTGCTGCACCAACCGAAACTCCCATGGGCCCATCGGGGTGCCGCCGAAGGCTGCGCCATCATTGATCGCGGAGGGCCGTGGAGCGCGATAGCTCTGGAACTCCAGCACCTGCTCGCCGCAGAGAAACACCTCGCCGTCACCGAGCCGCACCGGGTCGTACACCCGCATGAACGTGCCGTTACGCGACCCGTTGTCGCGGACGCGCAGCTGACCGTCGCGATACAGAAAGGTAGCGTGAGAGCTGGACACCATCGGATCGTCAGGGAACAAGATAGCCCCCTCGACACGCCCGGCCGTATGCTCCTCGCTGTTCAGCTGGAAGGTGAAGCCGTCAGCGCCATCTCCTCGGATCAGGCGTAAGCGCGCTGGACCGGCCACTTGTTGCCACCTCGACTGGCGTTTGCATTTTGCCCAGGACCGCGTGAATGGCGGCCTTTCCCGCTCAGGAGACGACGATGCGCCGGGCGCTCGCCAATAATATAGGTGTGCCCGTGCGACGCCGTCAAGAGCACCGTCGAAGACGCAACAGGCCCCAACCTATTGATTTCCATCACTTAAGCGAAGACACCTTCGCAGCGGCAGCAGAGACCCTTGTATTTCCATGGCTTTGAGCCCACGACAACGCCCTCTTTACCCGAGATTCTGCTCGGAAAGGCTTCAGGGCCTCGCACGCCGCGACGGCGACCGCGGTCACCGGATCGCGTACCAACTGAATCAAGCCCGGAATCATCTCCGGTGACTTAAGGGCCCCGGCGGCCGCCGCAGCTGCAGCCCGCACAGCAGCGAAGGAGTCGTCGAGTAACCGATTGATGACCGCCACCGACTCCGGAGCGCGCAAGGCCGCCAGAGCGCGAACGAGACCCGCGCGGAGCAGCCAATGATCGCCCGCAGTCTCCAACGCGCTCATGACCAACCGGACCTGGCCTTTGTCGGCCGGCGTCGCGATACGCGCCAACAACGCCGCCGCTGCGACCTTTGCCGCGGGCGGCCCGTCCCGGATCACCGAGGTGGCGATTCGGAGGACGTCGTGTCTGGCGACGGAGGCCACCTTCTTGTCCAGCAATACGCCCAACAGCCCAAACGCTACCGGCTGGGCGGCGCGCCCCATAGCCCCCGCGGCAGCCTCGCGGATGCTCGCCGCGTTGGCGTCGGCGATCTTCAGCGCAAGCTCCGCGCCGAGCGCGCTGCCCGCTGGAAAGAACGGTCGCAACACCAGGCCATCGCCCTCCGGGCTGAGCAGAGATCCAAGCAACCGCTGTGCGGCTTGACGGTCACCAGAGCTCAAAACCGCGCGCGCTCGACGCATCACGAGCTCATGGAGCAGCTCGCGTTTCGCCGAGAGTGCCGCCTCGGCAGGGCGAAGCGGCCGGCTGAGGCTGTAGAGCTCGCGAGGGTTTGGCTTGATCTTCTGGCGACCCGATCCGAGCCGAATGATCGCGTCGTAGGCGGCGACCACCGCCTCATCTCGCCCGCGATCATTACGAGCACCGACGATGGACGTCAGCAACGCCGCCGCCACCGCCTTCGGTGCTCGGGCCGATGGGTTCCAGAGCGCCTTCATCAAGGCGATCTGTGCCGAGTCGGTGTTGATTCGCCCCAGGCCCCACGCCGCCATCGCGCTGCGGGTCGGATCACGGTTCAAGAGCTGAGCTTCGAGCGCCGGGACCGATCGCGGAGCCGCGATCCGCGCCAGGGCCCAGAGTAAGGCTCGGTCCAGCAGCTCGGAGTTGCCCAGAGCGAGTCGTCGCTCCAGGGCCTCGACGGCGCTCGTGTGCATTCCACGGCCCAGCGCGAGGGCTGCCAACTGAGCGTGGCTCGGGGCCGTATGGAGCTGGCGGGCGAGCGTCTTGCCGGCCTCCTGGTTTGGGATCAGACCCAGCGCCCAGATCGCGACGTTGCGACTCGCGGCGGTCCGACCCGTGGCGAGCTTCGCGAGCGCCGTGACGGCGGATGATGTCCCCACCTGGCCCAACGCCATAGCGGCCTGAAGTTGAAGCTGGGAGTCACCAGAGCTCAATAACCTCGCCAACGCCGGGGCCGCGCCAGGTGGGCGGGTCAGTCGAAGCACCTCGAGAGCCCTCGCGCGCAGCCCGACGTCGGGGTCGGCCAGGGCGTCCAGCAACGGTTTGATGCCACGCGCGCCGACGCTGCGAAGAGAAGCACGCCGCTCAGAGCGAGGCCGATCGGAGTAGGCGATCTGTTGGCTCAGCAGGGCGTAGACCTCGACGAGGAGACGGAGGTAGACGCTCTTGTTCTGACGGTTGAACACCAGCGGGCGAATCACGCCCTCCACGGCCTGCATCCGACCCGTCGCCCCCGCGACCTGCAGCAACCGGCGCCCCGCCATCAGGATATCCGCAGGTTCACGCGCATCACGCACGATCTGACTCAACACCTGCTCCTCCCGCAACAGCGAGCCCAGGTCCCGATAGAGCCCCGCGAGCTTGAATCGCACCCGGTGATTTCGAGGATCGAGGACCAATGACTGGCGCCATGACTCCGCCGCCGAGCTCAGATTCCCCATCCTCAGGTACAGCTCGCCCACGCGCGCATGCGCGACCGGATCCGCCGGATTCAACTCGACGACTTTGCGCATATAATCGAGCGCCGACGTGTCGTCGCCGTCGCTCAGCGCCAGGTCCGCAGCGCGATGCATGTACTCGCTGGCAGAGCGGGTGTTCACGCGCGCCAACTGATCGAGGATCGCGATGGCTTTCTTGATCAGCGACAGCCGAGTGTAGACCATCTCGAGTCCAGTCAGGGCCTCGATATTACGTGGCTCGAGCGTGTTCAACCGCTCCAACACACGCCGCGCGTCCGCGGTTCGCCGCAGCCGCAGATACGCGCTGGCGAGGAAGTGGCCAGCGTTGATTTCCGGGGGCGTCGCGGCGAAACGCCGTTCGAGCTGGGCTATCTCCTTTTCGAGGCGGCCGTCGCTCTCCCACAGCCCTATAATCTGGCGGCGCGCTTCTCGGATCACGGCCGATTTTCGGGCGTGCTTGATGACGATCGCCCACTGGGCGAGGGCCATCTTGTAGCGCTTCTGCTTTTGCAGCATGAGCGCGTAGGCCTTGGCATAACGCCCGTTGGACGGGTCCGCCTTTATGGCTCGCTCGAACGAAGCGGCGGCCTCGCGGAACATGTTGTGGTCGGCGTAGACCTCGGCGAGGAGGTGGTGGCCTTCGCCTTTCGCGCGAGCCAGCTTCAGTAACTTCTTCCAGGTCGACAGGGCCCGACTCCGGCGGCCGTCGCTCCAATAGTACTCGCCCAGGCTGATCACATGGCTCTCCTCCATGGGCTCGAGTTTCATCAGCTTTTTGTACGCGGTCTCGATGCGCTTGCGCTTCTGCACGTCCCCGTAGCGCATCGTGAGGTCGATGATGGCCTGATGCACGCCCGGGTCTTCACGGTAGCGCCGACTCATCGACTGCAGACGCTTGAAGCCCTGCTTCACGTCTCCTTGATGAAAGAACAGCTCCGCCAGACGGAGCTCGTGGCGCGGCTCTCCGGGATTGGTCCGGACAAGGTTCTCGTACGCTTTGATGACTTCGGCGGGGGTCCCGATGCGCTCGAGCAGGGCGATCATCCTCGTCCGCGCCCGACTGTCCGAAGGCCGTCTCTTGACCGCGCGGCGAAAGAGCTTGAGCGCCTTGTCGTCATCGGCCAGCTCTTCGTACAGCCGCGCAACGGTCACGAGCACCTCGTAGCTGCGCGTGCTCCTGGGTTCGAACTCCGCGATGAGCTCACGCAGCTTGTCTTTCTTTCGATAGAGCGCGATGAGCCCCTCCATGAAGGAGGGCCGAGACCAGTGACCCTTGGGGGTCTTCTTGAGCGCTTCGCGCCACGTCTTCTCAGCGTCGTCGAGGTGGTCGAGACGCTCTTGGAGCTGAGCCACCTCCTGCCACACGATGACCAGGTGCCGTGTCTGAGCCCGCGCCTTGCGCTTTATCTCCAGCCACAGCACCAGTGAACGCTTCAGCTCTCCCAGCCGCGCGAGGGTGGCAGCGTATTCCATACGCAGAAACAGATTTCGGGGTTCCGTCTTCACCAAGCGCTTGAAGTAGTTCTCGGCCCGCTCCCTCTGTTTGGCCTGAATCGCCGTCTCAGCAGCCGCCTTGAGGGCATCTTGTTTGAGAGTCCGCCTGGAGAGCAGGTCGATGGCCTTGTCGTACGCGTCCAGCGCCTTTCCAAAGCGGGTGATTTTTCGATAGAGGGTGGCGATCGCCGTGTGTGGGCTGGCCGACTTGGGTCTCAGCGCGGCGGCTTTCGTGTAGGCCTTGACCGCCTGCTCGACGCTCTCGGCAGCGCGATGAATGTGTCCGAGCACCATCCACGCCGAATACTTTTTGGGGTCCTTCGCGACCACGTCGCCGTAGAGTCTGACGAGCCCGGCCAGGCCGCCCACCGCATGAGAAACCTCCAACAAACGACGCAGCGCGTAGGCCTGATCCGGGTCCTCGCGGAGCATGTCGCGATAGGTCTTTACCAGCCGCTTGTTTCGCTCGAGGGCGACCTTGCCTTCCCCAGATGGGTTCGACTGGGCCAAGGCTGGCCCCCAGCCCGCCAAGGCACACAGGGCGCCCAACGCGAGGATAGAGAGAGGACGGGAGGCCAGGGACCGGAGCATGAACACCATCGTGTGACGCGCAGGAAGAGAGTGACGGTCGGATGCGACCCATTGTAGCGCGGACTTCTCGGACAACAACGAGTCGGGTGGGCAGGTCATTCCACCCGGGACGGGGTCTCCAGAGCGCCGGAGTCGGTCGCCGACGCGACGCCCCTGAGCAGGGCCGACACCTCCTTCAATGAGGGCCCTTCGTGACTCCTCGGCCAGGTGACCGTGACCACCGCGAGCACCACCGTGTGATCGACAGCCTCGAGATAGAGTGCGTAGGTTCGGCGGCGCTGCCCGAGCGGACGAGAGTGGACGCCCAACCGGGCCCTGCGGAACGTCGTCGAGGTGGCTGGAAGAATACGCGCCAGCGCGGCGCGCTCGCAGCTGCGCGAGATGTGGGATCGACGCAGCTCGTAGCGCTCCATGGCGGCCTTAGCTTCGTCGAGGCCACCCGCTGGTGCCCGATGAGAGCGCCGCAGAGAGAGAGTTCGTCTGCGCGCCGCCAGATCGACCCGCTGCGGAGCCATCGCTTTGATCTGGAGGGCGCCGGGCAGCTCCACGGCCAGCCGCACCTGAGTCAGGATACGCGGAGCTCTTGCGGTCTTCGCCCCTCTCTTGGGCTGCTCGACCCCCGCCAAGGGGCACCCGAACAGGGTCGATGGAGCCGGCGGCCCAGCCTGAGCCGAGGTCAACACAGCGGCGAGAGCGGCGGTGGACGCCCAAATCAACGAGCGTCCAAGCGAGCCGCCACGGCATCGTGTAAGAGGCCCGCTACCGAGATCCCGTAGTAGGCGTCGACCTCATGAATACCCGTCGGGCTCGTCACGTTGACCTCGGTGAGCCAGCCGCCAATCACGTCGATCCCGACGAAGACCTGTCGATGCTCCCGGAGATGTGGCCCGATGACCGCGCAGATTTCGTGGTCGCGATCATTCAACTCGCCCTTCTCGACGGTCGCGCCGACATGAATGTTGCCGCGGTGGTCAACGCCCTGGGGAACCCTGAGGATTCCGCCGACGGGCTCACCATCCACCAGAATAATGCGCTTGTCGCCCTGCTTGGCCTCGGGGAGATAGCGCTGTGCCAGCACCTTTGTCCGTCCGTGCCCAGTCGACGTCTCGATGATCACGCCGATGTTGGGGTCATCGCGACGAACGACAAAGACACCCTCGCCACCGTTGCCGTCCAGAGGCTTCACCACGGCGTGCCCGATGCGGTCGACGAAGGCGCGGATCCGGGCCATGTCTTGACTGACCAAGGACTCGGGGATCACGTCGCCAAAGCGCATCGCCCACACCTTCTCGTTCATGTCGCGCAGCCCCGACGGCTTGTTGACGACCAAGGTGCGGCCCCCCGTCTCCGCCAGATCCAAAAGGTACGTGTTGAAGATGTAGTCCATGTTGAACGGAGGATCCTTGCGCATCCAGACGACGTCGGTGTCGCCCACGTCGATGAGCGCGGGCTCCGACAGCTGCGCATGCTGGCCTTGAACCGGCTGAACGGTCGCGCGCTGCGCCAGACAGTAGGTTCGCCCCTCCCGAAAATGGAGATCGCTCCCCAAGGCGTAGAGGACGTCATGTCCCCTGCGCTGAGCTTCGAGCATCAACGCGAAGGTGGAGTCTTTATCGACGAGGACCGAACCGATCGGGTCCATCACGAAGAGATGGGTCTGTCGAGGCATCGAATCCGATCCCCTACCGAGGGCCGGCGTCAGGCACGCCGGACGTCGTTGGTTTGGCTTGAGGCTCCGGCTCGGGCGCTTCCGGCGGGGCCTCCCAGCTCCAGCCCTTGAGCAACATGGCGTGGGTCTCGGACCGCGCACCGACGAGTCGCCGCGCCGAGTCCAAGTACAACGTCAGCCCAGAGATTCCGCTGCCGCTGACGGTCCATGGGGTGACCCGACCGGCCACACCACGACGGTTGGTAAGGTCCACGGCGACGCCCTGGCGGATGATGGCCTTTCCAGAGGTCCGCTGCCCGATGTCGATGAACGAGACCGTCAGGTCGGTGGTAGCGCTGGAGCGAATACGCGGCAACCAATCCCACAGCGTCCCCCAGACGCGACGGTCGAGGATCACCTGATCGGTCAGCGCCAGCGCCGACATGTCCTTGCGGGCGTTGATACCTACGATCTTGACCTGCGCGCCACGACGGAAGACCCGAATCCCCTGGCCCAACCTGCGGTCTTCCACACGCATGTATTTCGTCAACTGCGCCGCGGCGTCGCGCCACAAGACCGCGTTCAGGGCATAGACACCCTTGGGGCGTTTCGCCTTTTTCCCGGGCGGCGTCTTTATAAACGACATGTAGCGGCTGCCGTCGGCTTTGACGACCATCT
>JAAZYN010000168.1 GCA_014239625.1 Myxococcales bacterium
TTTCAGCTCTTCGAAAACGACTCCTGGATCTCGGTCGGCACCTCGCGCTTTCCCGAGCCCAGGGGCAACAGCGCGGTGTGGCAGCTCGAGCCGTGGGAGCTCGAGCACGTGTTCGCCGACGCGTCCTTTCGACAGTACGAGCTCCACCGCGCGGGCTGCGACCTGTGCGACGAGGACGCCAACAATCCCCCTCCTCTGCTCTACGAGGCGTTCGGGATCGACGAAGCCGAGATCGTCGTGGGCCGCGACGGCTACGACAAAGACCCCCTGATCGGCGGACCCGATGGGGTCGCGGAGCACTTCCCGAACATCTCCCCGAACCCCGCCGGCTGGATGCGGATCTGGACTCTCTTCGGGCTCGGCAGCCCGCCCTCTCCCCAATATGTGTGGGACATGATCCTGGAGGTCGCCGAGCGGCGCCTCCTGGACGGCGGCGTGGCCCAAGGCGAGGGCGACGTGAGCTTCCCGCTGTACGACATCGAGGTCGGGATGACGGCCGACGAGATCAAAGACGCCACGCGGCCCGTCCTGGAGGCCCAGAAGTCAAAGCTGTCGGACCTGCTCCTGGGCGACTACGAAGAGACCGCCCTGGCGCTGGACTTCTACCTGGCCAAGGGTGCCGACGGGGCTCTGCGCCTGTACTTCGTGCACAGTGACGATCCGGTGCCCACGGGGACCGCGGTGCACACCCACCCGGGCTTCTTCTCGGACGAAGCCATGACCCAGAAGGTGTCGACCACGGCGGACGACGGGTCGGGCGACGGGATCCACGAAAAGCTCGCGCTGGACGTGCAGCAGACGGTGTACTGCGAGGACGCTGGCCAGACCCTCTACCGACTCCAGATAGAGCCCGCCGCCGGCGACGACGTCACCCTGACCATCCGCGCCTATGTCGGTCCGTGAGCCGGAGGCCTGCGTGGCGAAGCGTCTGAGCATGAGGGCATGCGCCACAGCGCTGTGGCTCGCCGGGTGCGGACTGGGAGCGCCGCCGCTGGACTATGGCGACCCCACCGAAGGCTCCGAGGCGCCCCAGGTCCTCACGCTGAGCCTGCTCAGCCCGCTCCCCCTGTCGACGCTGAGCGCCGCTCAGGTGGACGCGCAGATCGAGGCCGCCCACCCCAGCGGCGTCTCCCTCGTCGAGTTCATGGTCAACAGCGGCCCCTGGGAGGTCGCTGTCGGTGCCCAAGACCTCTACAACGCGCCCATCGCCCTTCAGTGGGGCCCCAACGAGGTGCGGCTCCGGGCCACCGCTGAGGACGGCACACAGCGCCTGGTGGACACCCGGCTCGACTACGCGGGCACAGGGCCCACCATCGTGGTGGAGTCGCCCACCAACGGCGGGTACGCGGGGCTTCAGATCGCCGTCGCCGGCCGCGCGGCCGGCATCGCCCCGGCGACGCTCGCGGCCGTCGAGGTGCAGGTGGACGAGGGTCCCTGGGCAGCGGCCGATCTCCGGCCGGACGGGACCTTCAGCGCCGCCGTCTCGGGGAGCGGTGGGGACACCCAGCGGCTGCGCGCGAGAGTCACCGATTCGCTGGGACTCACGGGGGTCGTCAGCAAACGGCTCGTGGGTGACGGCGACCCACCGACGCTGACGCTCACGCGCCCTGAAGACAAGATGGTCACTCAGGACGCGGCCATCGCGGTGGAGGGCGTCGCGACCGATGACGCACGGCTGGAGAGGGTCGAGGTTCAGGTCGGCGCTCTCGGCTGGGTTCACGCGCCAGTCGACGAGCTCGGAGGCTTCTCGACGACGGTGAATCTGGCCTATGGGCGCAACTCACTGCAGGTCAGAGCCGTCGACGGGGGTGGCAACGAGACGCTGGCCCAGCGCGAGGTCTATCGGGCGCGGCTGGTCACGCTGACCCCGTTCGATCCGACCGAGCCGAACATCCTGACGCTGACCCTGAACCAGGCCGGCTTACAGGAGCTCATCGACGAGGAGGACGCCAAGGCGCTCGACATGCTGTATCTCGACCTGAGCGGGCTGCTCGAGGAGGCCCTCAAGGCGATGAAGGACTACGCGCTGTACGGCGTGGACACCTCGTCGTGGGGGACCGCCGAGTGGAACATGCACGCGATCCTGACCATGTCACCCGACACGGCGGACGTGAGCGGGACCTCCCTGGAGGAGATCCTCACCTTGAGCCAGAACCTGGGCATCCCAGTGCCCGTTGTTCTGGCCGACCTGGCGGATATCGAGCCGACGCAGACCTTCCTCAGCACCGAGGACCTGGCCGCCGGTGTCTTCGACAACATCCTGGCGCCCCACCCCGGGCTCGTCACGGACCCGGCGGACGGCAAAAAGAAGATCCCGGTGACCCTCGACGACGCGTTCAACGATCTGGTCACCCTCGGTACGAAGCTGGGGCCGATGGGGCCACACCCCGGGATCCTCTTCGAGTCATCGCCCACCCCGGTGTTGCTCCCCAACTTCGGGATGACGGTCACGGCCGTGTCGAACCTGCGCCAACACGACGCGGTGGATCTGAGCACCGGCAAGACTTACCTGTTCGCCCGTAAAGCCGGCGAAGACGTGCTGGAGTTCGACTTCCTGGATCCCGACTGGTTCAAGGTGCAAGGCCTGGTCGACGAGCCGGAGATCGACCTGAGCTTCTTGATCACCGAAGCCAACGGCTTCATCCCGGCCGGAACCAACAAGCTCGGTAACCCGACGGACGGTTTCCAGCGCGGTGACTCACCGGTCTGGGACCTGCCATCATGGCGCTTTGAGCACCTCGTCGCCGACATGATGTTCGAGGCCTATCACGCCAAGTTCGCGGACACCTCCTACACTCGAACGTTCAGCTACGATGTCGGCGCGCTCACCGACGCAGCGGTCATTCACTGGGACAAGGGGTGGCTGCTCATCTCTACCTTGGCCGGGGTCGGTGATCCGCCACCAGCCCAGTACTTTTGGGGCTCGGTGCTGGAGCTCGCCCAGGTGCGGCTCCACGACGGCGGGATCGCAGAGGGAGACGCGGACCTCCACCTGCAGATCCCCGGCGTGCGCGTTCCGCTCACGGCCACCGAGCTGGTCGAGGCGACGCGGCCGGTGCTCGAAGCCCAGAAATCGAAGATGGCCGAGATCATGATCGGCGACCTCTCCAGCTACAGCTCCGAAGCGGAGCTCTTTTTGGTGATCGGCGCTGACGACAAGCCCTACCTGTACTTCGTAGCCGCCAACGACGTGCCTGGGCTCGCAGGAGCCCACGCAGCCCCGGGGCTGTACGCGGATGCGGCGCTGATCGAGAAGGTCTCGTCGCCATCGGACATGGGCAGCGGCGACAGCACCCATGAGAAGGTGGCCGTCTCGTCGAGCGGCGGCGAGCGCTATTACGCCGCCGACCTGGATGGCTCGGTGTGGAAGCTCACGATGCAGCCCATGAGCGCGGGCGACGTCAAGATCATGATCGAGCCGGGAGGGGCGTGGTGAACAGACGCGGAGCACGACCTGCGCTGAACGCGGCGCTCTGTGGTCGCCGGGTGGCTCGCGCCGTGGCCCTGCTCGGCGCGATCGCGGCGGCGGGGTGCATGCCGATCCCCCAGGAGCCTCCCGTGCCACCGGGGGCCTTGGCTGTGGGGGAGGCTCGGGAGGTCGAGCTCTACGCCATCCGACTGGACGTCTCGAACTTCGAAGAGGTGGTCACCAAGGCCGACATCCTGGCGCTACCGCAGAGCGTGCGAGACAGCCTCTGGCTGCAGGACCTGGACCTGACCGGCGACAGCGGGACACCGCGGCTGCTCGACAACGCCATGGCGGCGATTCGCGCGCTGAAGCTCGATGATCCGGCGCTGACTCAGTCCGAACGCAACATGATCCGGCTGCTCAACATGACGCCCGACACGTCCGACCTGCGGCGCACCCAGCTCGAAGAGATGCTGTCCATCGCACCGAAGGTCGGCTTCGCCGCCGAGGAGGTCCTCGCGGACGCGGCCGGCATTGGCGTCGAGCAGCCGTTCTTGAGCGACCAGTCGCTCACCGAGGCGGTGGTCGCCGGTGTCATCGGCACCCACCCCAATGCGCAGCAGCGCCCCGGGCGCAAGACGGCATCCAACCCAGACGGGATCTACCCGGTCGCGCGCGGGCTCCTGCCGGTCACGCTCGAAGACGCCGCGAGCGACATGGCCTCGCTGTCGGTTCGCTTCGGCGAGTTTCAACAGGGGGGGCGCTACCACCCCGGCTTTATGGTCGGCACGACGCGCGCCGAGATCTTGAGCGACGACTTCAAGATGATCCTCAAGGCCAACGCCAACGCGCTCCCTTTCAAGGGGGTGGACCTGACCAACGCGAGCCGAGGCAACGTGAGCTCCATCGGAAAGGACGGAGGGGAGCTCTTCGATTTCTCCGACCCGGACTGGCTGCGGATCGAAGGGCTCAACCCCGACGCGGTGGTGGAAGAGATGACGTTCCAGATCCTCGAGCATCCCGACGCGTTCCCCAACAGCGCCGGCCCCCTCCCCTCACCGATGGGCAACTCGCCCGTCTGGACCGCCCCGCCATGGACCCTCGAGCGGATCGTCGCGGAGGCCGGCTTCGCGAGCTTCGCGGGGCGAAACTTCTCCCGGCAGTACTTCCTCAAAGACCCCGCCCAGCCACTGTTCACGCTGACCATCGAGCAGGGCTACATGTCGGTGGCGACCCTGGCCAACCTGGGCTCTCCGCCTCCGCCGATGTTCATGTGGGACCTGATGCTCGAGGTCGCTCAAGCGCGGCTGCATGACGGGCCCGACCCGGCCGCGCCCGCAGTCGACGCCATCCCCGAGGGCGAGGGTCACGTCCGCTTCACCCTGCGAGACGTCCCAATCGGGGTCGCCAGCGCTCAGATCGCCCACGCCATCCGCACCAACCTCGAGGACGACCCGTCGAGCCTGATCAGCGCGGCTGGATCCATCCTCGATCAGCGGGCCGGACAACCGGACTTTTTCCTGTACCAACCGCGGTCAACGGCCCCCCAGGACGTCCAAGGAGACTGGCTCTACTTCATTCACCCCGACGACATCCCGACCGGCGACGACGGCCTGCCCGTGTGGGCGCCGACGGGCTACCCCACCAGCGGCTTTTACAAGGGCCCCGAGCTCAGCGAAAAGATCAGCGACTTCACAGATGTCGAAGGTGACGTCAGCCACGACAAGGTGCGGGTCAACGAGGGTGACGTGCTCTACTGCGCAGACCACGAAGGCGCCATCTTCCGCATCGACGTGTTGACCAAGCCCTCACCCGCCCGGCTCACACTTCGAGTGACGAGGGTCATGTGACCGTCTCGCGCACCTTGGCGAACGCGCTGCTGGCCCTTGCGATGTCAGCCACTCCGGTCACGGCCGGCGGCCTGGGCACTCCCATCGTGGGGTCGCCGTGGTCGAGCGTGACAGAGGCCGACGGCGCGGCGGTCCACTTCAACCCCGCAAACCTGGCTCGTATCGAGGGCTTGAGCCTGTCGCTGTCGGCGGGTCTCATCTGGGCCAATATCGCGTACACACGCGAATACAGGGCAGCGTACCAATATGAGGACAGCTTCACCTTCAAGCTCCCGCTGCAGCCCGAAGACATCGACCCGAACAAGACGGGAGTGGCGGCCTCATCGGACTCCACGGTGCTGCTCCCTTTAGGCGGCGGCTTCTTCACGTACAGCCCGATGGCCGACCTGACCCTCGGGCTGGGCGTATACGCCCCCTTCGGGGCAGCCCTGGACCCGGACGACACGGGGCCGCAGCGGTACGCCGTCCAGCAAGCGCTGATCGTAGGGCTCAACGTCACGCCGTCCATCGCCTACAAGGTCACTGACTGGTTCCAGTTTGGTGCAGGGATCAGCCTGGTGCTCGGCACCGTCAACCTGCGCCAGGTGGTGGATCTGGCAGGGACCGACATGTTGGCGACGGCGCTGGCGGACCCGCCGCTCAATCAGGCCAATGACTTCGGCGCAGGCGCTTCACCGGCGGTCCGGGAGCTGTCGGTGCTAAGCCGTCCCGCGACCCTGGAGACATCGGCTTTGGGGGTGACGTTCAACGTCGGGGTCTCGTTCACTCCTGGTGACTTCGTCATCGGCCTGGCCTATCAACACAGTACCGATCTGGTGTTCAGCGGCGACGCCTACCTGGACATGAACCACGACTTCTTCACCACCGACCTGGCCTTCAAGGGGCTCCAATACCCGGCCCTGGTGAAAGGCAAAGCGTTCATCGAGCTGCCCTTCCCGGCCTCCGTAAAGCTCGGCGTCGCCTGGAGCGACTCCGACGATGAGGTCATGGTGCAGGCTGACTATGTGTTCTGGTCGACCATCGACGCCCTCCGCGTGACGCTCGAGAGTCCCGATCTGGCGCAGCCCGACATCGGGATCGGCCCGGTCACGACGCTAGCGCTGCCTCGAGACTATATGAACGCGATCGAGGTCGAAGCGCTCTACGGTCGCACCATCGGTGAAGACCTGCGCGTGGGCGTTCGAGTGGGCTACCACAGCCCCTTTTCGCCCGACACGACGATGGACCTGTCGAGCATCGACGGACACCGCCTGACGGCCAAGCTGATGCTGGACTACCACGCCACGAGCTATCTGACGTTCAACGCCTATGTGGGGGTACAGCACGTCCTGGAGCGGACGGTCGAAGCGTCCCGCGCGGACATCGGAAACGGGACCTATGGGTTGACCATGATCCACGGCGGCGGCGAGCTGAGATTCCACTGGCCGGACCTCTGAACCGCCCACCTCCGAGAGCACGCTGCCGCTCTCTTCCCGCGGCGCCGAGCCCCCGACTGACGGCGCGGGCACGACAGTTTTGGCACAGTCGGTCCGCAACTCCAGGTCCCGCAGACCACGACGCGAGAACGTCATAAAGAAATAAGCCTAGGAATCATAGACACTTAGGCGACATCCCTGCTCGAGACCCATGGCGCTGAGACTTTGGATCGATCTTTGCTTACCTAAAGATGACCTGTGGGCCGTAGGGGGAACCAACAGCCCACCGCATCCGAACGTGAACCGCCGACAACACCCCTAGGTCAGGAGAGCGGAAGATGAATGATGTCATCCACCTGAAAGTGCCCTTCAGCGGCAACAAGGTGCCCCTGAGCGTCAAAACAGCCGCGATCTGCCTCGCCACCATGGGCCTTCTGGCGGGACCCGCGATGGCCAAGTCATCGGCGCCGATGGCGCGGGTGCAGGTCAAGATCGACAAGTCGCTCAAGAAGCTGCCTTTCGGCAAGAACGTAAAGAGCACGCTGAAATGGATCGCGGCTGTTTTG
>JAAZYN010000169.1 GCA_014239625.1 Myxococcales bacterium
CGCCATTCAGGAGAAGACCGTCTGCAAGGTGGGCGACACCAAGAGCGAATCGGTGGACATTCGAATCGTCGCGGCGACCAACAAGCACCTCGTCGACGAGGTGAAGACCGGGGGCTTCCGGGAAGATCTCTTCTACCGTCTCAACGTCATCACCCTATATCTCCCCCCGCTGCGCGATAGAGGCGACGACATCGCGCTGATCGCGCGGTACCTGTTGACGCGCCATGGTGCGCAGCTGCGCGGACGTGACTGCGTACTGTCACGGGAGGCGGTTCGGGCGCTGAAGCGGTGGAGCTGGCCAGGAAATATCCGCGAGCTCGACAACCGCATCAAGAAGGCGGTCGTGTTCTCTGACAGCGGTGTCATAACCCCCGACGACCTCGATCTGGGTGAAGAGAACCTGGAGCCGATCCTTCCGCTGGCGGACGCGCGCGAAGCGTGGCAACGAGAATACATAAATAAAGTCCTATCGTTGCACGACGGCAACCGAACCAAGACCGCCCGCAGTCTCGACGTCGATCCACGCACCATCTTCCGACACTTGGAACGGGAACGCGTCCAGTCGTGACACCCGTGTCGCGATCCGGTGGGCCACACGCGACCTCTGAGCTTGCGCCGTCGGGTCGGCCGGTCTGTTGGGAGCGGGTCGCGCCGACCAGAGCTGGCCCGCCAGAGCCCCTGGCGGCGAGGGAATGCGAGGTGACCGCGGGAGGTGGACGTCGGCTCCGCACCGGTGGGCTGGCACGGCTCTTGCTCTGCGCCGCCTACATCATGTGTGCGAGCAGCTGTCCCATCCCGGATCACTGGGTGGCCGTAAACAACCCGCCGATCATCATCGAGGGTGACCTGACCCCGGCCAACACGGGCGTGAAGACGTGGGACTGCTCCCTGTTCCCGGACCAGTCGGAGCCCTTCTCGGTGGCCAACGCGGTCAGCGACCCCGACGTAAACGACAGCATCGAGACCATGTTCATCGTGTGGTACGTGAGCACGACTGCGGTGGACGATGAGACCGGCGAGCCCATACAGAAGCTGGTCTTGCGCGAGTCCGATACGTTCCTGCTGGACTGCAATGACGGCCACTTCACCACCGGGACCAACATCTTGACGGCGTACATCCTGGACCGCTCCCCCGTCAGCACCACCGACCAAGCGAGCAAGATCCCGGGGCCAGACGGCTTCGCCGTGAGCGCCTCGTGGGTCCTGGACTACACCGAAAAGTGACGAAAACCCTCACATGCGCCGCGTTGCTGTGCGCTCTGCTCGCCGCGTCTGGTTGTCCTGACGACCGCCACGACCTGCAGTGCGTCGAGAGCCAGGAGTGCTCCAACGGCCGCCAGTGCCAGTTCGGGCTCTGCGTGGCTGGCGTCGACAACGACACCCCGGTCCACATCGAGCTGAGGCCACCCAACGGCAGCGCGCTGGTCGCTCAGCAGCTCTCGGACGTGAGCCTGGCGGCGGGATCGTCGGTGGAGGTCACGCTGATGCCGTCGGTGATCGTCACTGGTGAGGTGAAACAGGCTCAGACGAACGAGCGGCGGAGCGGCACGCTGACGGCCCGAGCTGAAGGAGAGATCGCGGGCCTTCCCCACCTCTTCGCCGGTAAGAGCAACGGCAGCTACTCCATCGCCGTCCTCCCGGACCGCCAGTACGCGGTCACCTTCAGACCCGATAACGACACGCTGCCGCCTCACTCTTTCGTCTGGGACACCTCGGTGAGCGGGACCGACGGCGTGCCGCGGTACGACATCATCCTGCCGACGACCAAGACCTTGAACGGGTGGATTCGCTGGCAGGACGGACAAGGCCCAAAGGGGGCGACGGCCACCGCGTACAGCCTCACCGGCGCACGCCTGACGACCACCAGCGTGGCAGGGTGGCGTGGCTACTTCAGCCTCCAGGTGCCACCGGGCACCGAGCGCGTCCAGTTGCGCGTCCAGGCGCCGCCCGAAGGCCCTCACTTCGCAACCTTCAGGACCGAGGTTGCGGTCCCCGAGCACGAGGACCAGGCGGTCAACGTGGCGCTCAAGCCGCCCCAGGCGCTGATGCCCGTAACGGTTGGAGTCCTCGGGATCGCACCCGATGAAGAGCCGGAGGGGCTGGGCGAGGTCGACCTCTCACTGACACTCGCCGACACCGCTGGCGAGCACTCGGTGTCAGCCACGACAAACGCCGGCGGCACGGTGACCATGGAGCTCTTGCCTGGACTCTACACCGTCGACGTGACGCCCAACGACGTCGCCTCGTTCACCTCCATCCAGACCACGATCACGGTGGCAGACGCTACGCCCACGACGCCTCAGCTGCCGCCAGCTATCGTGTTGACACCGCGACCTGTTCTCACCGGGACGGTGCGCGATGATGCAGGACGACCAGTCAACGGAGAGCTGACCGCGGAGCGACGGCCGGAGGACGGTCTCCCCATCGGACCGAACCAGTTCAAGACCGAGGTCATCGACGGGGTGTTCACCTTGTATGTCGACGCGGGCCATTACGACCTCAAGTACGAGCCCCTCCCGCAGACGCAGTCCCCCCCGCATTGGGTCGTTGGGCACCTGGTCGACCCCCTCGATCCGTCCAGCCTGACGCGCCACATCACGCTTCCCCCACCCGGCGTCGCAGCCGTCCGCGTGAACACGCCGCAGGGCGAGTGGTTGGAGGACGTCCAGGTCCGGCTGTTCGCTGCCGGAGAGGTGCCCGACCTTCTTCAATACGGCGCCGGCTACACCGACGCCCATGGCCACGTCTCCGTGGCCGTGCCCTTCACCTCCTCTCCGTGAGGTAAGGCGAGCGCCGTCGGAGGCGAGGCAGCGACGCTGGAAGGGCCAAAGAGGCCTGGCTTGGATGTGTCACGTCGCCGCGGCCGCGACCGGCGGATCCGCAGCGCTGGCAAGGGCGCGCGCTACCGCTGACTCGACGATCGTGTGGCTACGACGTTGCCCGCCTGGCGGTCCGCGCCGCACGTCAGCGCCACACCCCCTTGGGTTCGCTCGAAGCGCCGTGAGACATCCGGGTCAGCGTCCTGCGTGGGGTAACTCGGGAGCGCCTGGGTTCGGATAGCGGCGCGGAGACGCAGGGCTGGTGTGGATCGGCGGGAGGAGGCCCAGGGCAGAGCCGCACCGAGCAGCCCGGACGCACCCGCTTCAACATGCTGTTGGGTGCTATCAGAAGCATTGACGTGAGCGCAGCTGGCGCCGACCCTTCGCTGCAATGCTGCCGTCACGAAGCATCCTGATCGGTCTCGTCGCCGTCTCTTTTGCCGGATTTTGGACTCTTGGGGGCCACGCCCTCGCGTGGGCGTTTGGAGGGCTCTCAACTGCTATGGCTGCCGGATACGGAGAGAGGTGGTACCGCCAACGTGGCCCGGGCGCGGTGCTCTCTGGACTCATCGCCACCTGGCTCGAGTTACCGGGCGCCAGCCATCGCGGCCAGACGGTGTCGGTGTACGATGGAGACCAGCCGATCACGATCCGGCTGGCGCGCCGCCGAGGGTTGCTGGTAGCCGTTATCCACACGCCGATCGGCACCTCACCGGTGGCCTGGCGCGTGTGGTCCCGGGGCCAGCCCGCGCCACCGCTAGACCCCGAGCTGAGACCTCACGGAGGGCCACCAGTCAGCCGGGCGGCCGCGCTCGAGGCGGCCTTTGGGGGCCCCGTAGTGTCGGTCGAGACGAGTGACGTGCGGGACGCCGCCCGCCATCTCGACTCACAGCTCCGACAGAAGATCCTCGGCCTCAAGCTACAAGCCCACACGGAGTGGCGCGGCGTCACCTACGACGGCCGCGTGCTGGGCATCCACTTTTGTGGAGCCACGGCCGCAGACCCGGAGCGAGCGACAGCGCTCGCACGGTCGGTGTGGAAGGTGTTCACCTGACGTGTTAGAGGCTTGAGGCAAGACAGTCGCCCTTCCACCAACCCTCCCAGCCCACCAGAACGCCCATGTCGGACATTCACAACGTCATCATTGTCGGCTCAGGCCCTGCGGGCCTCACCGCCGCTATTTACACCGCCCGCGCCAATCTGAAGCCCATCGTCTTCGAGGGGATCCAGCCGGGCGGCCAGCTCACCATCACGACCGACGTCGAGAATTATCCTGGCTTCGTCGACGGGATCATGGGCCCCGAGCTGATGGACGTCATGCGAAAACAGGCGGAGCGGTTCGGCAGCACGAATCGTTTCGAGTACGTCGACAAGATCGACATGTCCGAGCGGCCGTTCAAGGTCCACGTCGGCGACCAGGTCCACCTGGCCAATGCGGTCATCATCGCCACAGGCGCATCGGCCCGTTGGCTTGGCCTGCCCGACGAGGAGAAGTTTCAGGGCCGAGGGCTGTCGACGTGTGCCACGTGCGACGGCTTCTTCTTTCGGGGCAAGAAGATCTTCGTCGTGGGCGGCGGCGACAGCGCTATGGAGGAAGCACACTTCTTGACCCGGTTCGCCGACCAGGTGTCGCTGTTGGTGCGCCGAGACGCCTTCCGCGCCTCGAAGATCATGCAGGACCGGGTGCTGGCCAACCCCAAGATCGAGGTCATCTGGAACACCCAGATCAAGGCCTACCTCAGCGATGACGGCCAACAGCTGTCGGGCGCGAGGCTGCACAACTCCAAGACCGACGCGACCACGGATGTCGCCATCGACGGGATCTTCCTGGCCATTGGGCACGTCCCCAACACCGCGTTTTTGGAGGGTCAGATCGACACCGACCCCCATGGGTACATCACGCTGAGAGAGCACACGTTTACCAACGTCGAGGGGGTCTTCGCTTGCGGGGATGTCCACGACACCCGATATCGCCAGGCCATCACCGCCGCCGGAAGTGGGTGCATGGCTGCAATGGACGCGGAGAAGTGGCTTGAAGAGCACGGTCACGGGCACTGAAGGGCAGCCGTGGGGTCAGCCACAAGAGGCGCGTCGATGACCGGTCGGCTGAGTCAGGTCCGAGTACCCACGGCCGGCATCGCCGCGGGTGACCATCGCCTGTTCGACTTCGAGCGACACGGCGAAGAGCTCACGGGGATCGCCTACAAGGACCCAACCGAGGGCTGGAAGGTCTATGTCAACCGATGTCCACACGTGAATTATTCGCTCGACTTCGGCGACGGCGAGCTCCTGTCCGATGATGGCAAGTTCTTCATGTGCATGAGCCATGGCGCCTTTTTTCTCCCCGAGAGCGGTGAGTGCTTTATGGGGCCGCCCCGCGGACAGCGGCTCGAAGCCCTCCCCTTCCATGTCCATGAGGACGCGCTGTTGGTCGATATCCTGCCGGAGCCGGCGGAGTGGCCAAACCTCCCAGAGCTGTAGCCAGCGCTCCGGCCATCGTTTTGCGGCGACCGCAGGAGGCTGCTGGTTCAGGCGCTCAGCGGAGGGGACTTGACCGCGACCCATCCTCTCCAACAGATTGCACGTGAATCGATGTCCGACCTCGACACGAACATAGCGTTTGGTCCGTATGACCTCGGATTGGAGCTCGGGCGCGGTGGGGCCGGGGTGGTGTACGACGCCACCCATCGGCAGCTCGCCCGGCAGTGCGCCCTCAAGATGCTGCACACGCGCGTCAGCAAACCGAAGAGCCAGCGACGCTTTGAGGACGAGGGCCGCCTGACGGCGCGCCTCGGTCGCCACCCGAACATCGTCCAGATCTTCGACGCTGGCGTGATCGACGACGTGCCGTACCTGGCCATGGAGCGGGTCGACGGAAAGTCACTGTCCGAGTTGCTGGCATGCGACGGACGCATGAATGAGTCGGTGGCCTTGGAGATCGGTCGCCATATCGCGCTGGCGCTCGGCCACGCCCACAGCTGTGGAGTTGTGCATCGCGACGTCAAGCCCAGCAACGTGATCATCGACTCCCTCGGCGAGCCTCGGGTCCTCGACTTCGGCCTGGCTAGTGACCTCACCGCCGAGGAGGTCACCGGCGGCTTGATCGTCGGCACGCCTGCCTACCTTCCGCCCGAGCAAGCCGATGCGCGCCACGGCCCGGTGGATCACCGAGCCGACGTGTACTCGTTGGGCGTCACCCTCTACCAATGCCTCTCGGGCAAGCTGCCGTTCGCAGGCAGGACGATCCGCGACACCATCACGCAGCTGCTCCTCGACGAGCCACCCCATCTGACCCTCTTGGGGGTGAGCCCAGCCGCGGCATCAGTGGTGCACAAGGCGATGGAGCGGCGACCCGAAGACCGGTACCAGACGGCCCTCGACCTGGCCGACGATCTGTCTCGGGTGATCAGCGGGGCGGCGCCCAAACATCAACCGATGACACCCGCGCTGCGCGCCTTCCACTGGCTCCGGCGCCACCAGACCGTCGCCGTGGTGGCCTTCACGGCAGCCCTCGCGGCGCTTGTCCTGACCGGGTGGTTCGTCTACCAGAGGGGCGAAGCCAGCCTCCTGTGGAAGAGCCTGGCAAACGAGATGGCGGGAGCCGCCGCCGAGGAGACACGGGACTTCCTGGGCCCAGCCTTGCCGGTGCTCCGCGAGCTGAAGACGCTGGCAGAGCACAATCTGCTGCAAACGGAACCCATCGATCACCTGTTCAAGCCGCTCGCGGCCCGGTTCCTCGAGCGCAGCGCCTTCGACTGGCTGGGCTACGGACGAGCCGACGGCGAATACGCTGGCATCAAACGAAGCACCGGCGGCGGCGCGCTGTTCAATCGTTCATCTGCGACTCGCGGTTGGATGAGAGAGACCGTGGTGGCTTCCAGGACATTGGCCCAGAGACCCTTTCGCCACGCGAGCCATGGGAGCACCTACGACCCCACCAAGCGACCGTTCTACAGCGCCGCAGCCCAACAGGACGGGGAGATCTGGCTCGACGCGTATCCCTTCTTCGAGGAAGGTGAGGGCTATGGCATCACGGCCGCGATCGCCCTGCGCGATCAAGGCAACGCAGCCTCGGTGCGCGGTGTATTTCACGTCGACTTCAAGCTCGACACGTTGTCGCGCTTTCTGGCTTCGCTGGAGCTGGGCGACGGGGGGCAAGCCTATCTTCTGGCCACAGGCGCCTCCGGTAATCCGGTGATCGCGGGGCCCCAGCTGCGGCTCCACCAACCGCCTCCTCCCATCGTCGCTGGCGCCCTGGCCGCCCTGGCCGCCCTGGCCGATCTGGCTGGCCGCTTCTGGCCGCCCTGGCTGGCCGATCTGGCCGCCCTGGCCGGTCTGGCTGGCCGTTTCTGGCCGCCCTGGGCTGGCCGATCTGGCCGCCCTGGCCGCTCTGG
>JAAZYN010000016.1 GCA_014239625.1 Myxococcales bacterium
CGCCGCCCCGGGTTATCGTATGGGACATCGACGACACGTTGATCTTGGAGCGTGACTTTGTCCGCAGCGGCTTCGCCGCGGTCGGTGAGTATCTCGCGGTCGACCATGGCGTCCGCGGCTTCTTCAGCCACGCCTGGGCAGCCTTCGAGAGAGGCGCGCGGGGCACCATCTTCGACGACGCGCTGCACACCCTCGGCGTGCAGATTCAAGACCCTACGCTCATATCGACGTTGGTCCGCGTGTACCGGGAACACCCGCCCAACATTCATATGCTCGGCGACGCCGCGCAGGCCATCGAGATGGCGCACTGCCTGGAGATCAAGATGGCGGCGATCACCGACGGCCCCGTGGCGATGCAACGTAGCAAGGCGCGAACTTTGGGGTTGGAGCGTCGCTGCGAGCCGGTCGTGTACGGTTGGCAGCAAGGCAAAGACTTCGGCAAACCGCACCCCAGCTCCTACGTCGCGGTGCAGCAGCACTACGGGGTGAAGGCTGACGAGCTCGTCTACGTCGCCGACAACCCGAGAAAAGACTTCGCCGCGCCCCGTAAGCTCGGTTGGCGAACCGTCCGGGTGCGCCGCCCCGGCGGCCTCCACGCAGGGCTCGACAGCGGCGCCGACGTGGACTGCGAGCGCACCTCGCTGGCTGAAATCCTGGAGATTCTCGGAGTGAGGTCGTCGTGAGCACATTCGACCCTACCGATCGACTGTGGCTGTCCCCGCCCGATGTCGGCCAGGCTGAACGCGAAGCCTTGGTCGCGGCCTTCGACTCGGGCTGGATCGCGCCGCTGGGGCCGGACGTGAACGGGTTCGAAGCGGACCTCGCCGCGCGCTGCGGTGTCGGACACTGCGCGGCCTTGTCCAGCGGGACCGCGGCGATTCAGCTGGGGCTGGAGTTATTGGGGGTCAAGGCTGGCGACCTGGTCCTCGCCCCCTCGCTGACCTTCGTGGCCACCGTGAACCCTATCGGCTATCTCGGCGCTGTTCCGGTGCTCATTGACTCCGAAGAGCTGACATGGGGCCTCGACCCCGCCCTGGTCGACGAGGAGTTGACCCGCTGCGCCCAGCTCGGGAGCCGAGTTGGCGCGGTCATCTCCGTCGACCTGCTGGGGCAGCCCGCAGACTACGATGCGCTGGAGGAGATCTGTCAGCGGCACAGCGTGCCGTTACTCGAAGACGCGGCCGAGGCGCTGGGCGCGACCTGGCGCCAGCGCCCGGCAGGGAGCTTCGGACGCCTTGGGGTGGTGTCGTTCAATGGCAACAAGATCATCACGACATCGGGCGGCGGCGCCTTGCTGAGCGACGACAAGAGGATGGTCGAGCGAGCCCGGTTTCTGGCCACTCAGGCCCGTGATCCGGCGCCGCATTACCAGCACTCGACCCGCGGCTACAACTTCCGCATGAGCAACCTCCTCGCCGCCTTGGGGAGGGCCCAGCTGGCCAGCCTCGATGGCAAGGTGGACGCGCGACGCGCCCACTTCGAGGCGTACCGGAGCGCCTTGGCCGACATCCCCGGGCTGACGTTCATGCCCGAAGACCCCCGCGGCCGCTCGAACCGATGGCTGACCTGCATACAAGTGGACCCGAGCGCGGCGGGCTTTGACCCCGACACGATCCGGCAGGCTCTGGCGAACGAGGCCATCGAGAGCCGGCCGCTCTGGAAGCCGATGCACTTACAGCCGCTCTATGCCGGGGTGCGGATGGTGAGCGGACGGATCAGCGAGCGCTTGTTCGAACGCGGCCTGTGCTTGCCCAGCGGCTCGGGGATGTCAGCTGCGGACCGTCAGCGGGTCATCGACGCTGTCCGGGCAGTGGCGTCCCGATGACCGCGCGGCGCGCCGATGTAACCCGGCGTTGATCCCTCGGGAGACCGCGAGCGAGAGCGCTATACGCGCACCAGCTGCCGGTCGCCCCGCCCCGGTGGTCGATGCCTATTCCCAGTGTTCGTTTGCATCCGGCTCGATATTGGCGAGCGATCGGCGTCGCTGGCAAGGACCGAGGGCGCAGGACTGGCAGCGTCAATTCAAGCCCGAAGGGACGCCGCCAGCGTCGTCGAGGGCCGTCAAGAGCGGGCCGTCAAGAGGGGGCCGCACGCGAGCGAACACTGGGATTAGCGTTCGCTCCGGACGAACGTCTCGCGCTCACAGAAGCCCGCATGACTCATCGCGCTTGGAGCGAAATCAAGGAGGCGCAGCCCTCGAGCGTGGCACAGACCGGAGGCCGTCAGCGGCCAGTGCCGCAAAGTGTCTGAAATGAAACAGATGACACCGAGGATCTGTGGCGTTAGAGTTGCCGGCCATCGTGGCTATCGCCGCCACGGCGCTCCCTTTTTCGATCATCACTGCCCTCTCGGACCACAAAGCGATCGTGAGTCGGCTTGCCAATCGAGTAGCTCAAACCATCGTCGACGTCGGCGTCCTCACGCTCGCGTTTGCATTGGCGTTCGCGTTGCGTTTCGACTTCGACCTGAGCGGTCAGATGTTCAAGCGCGCCGTCTTTGTACTCCCCTACGCGGTGTCGCTGGAGTTCGTCGTCCTGAACATCTTCGGCGTTCCGCGCTTCGCCTGGCGGTACGTCGGGCTGCGCGAGGTCGGGCGCATCGCCCTGGCCACCGGCGCGGCCGCCAGCGTGTTCTTGGTGTTTCGGCTGATCGCCGGCGACGCGATGTTGGAGACCCCGGCCGTGCAGTACGCGGTGATACCGGTCGGCGTCATCGTCATCAACGCCACCTTGATGCTCCTGGGGACCGGAGGCGTTCGAGTGTTGCGGCGGCTGTTGCACGAGCGCCACGCGATCCGACGCCACTCGAATACCACGACCTCCACGCGCATTCTCCTGATCGGAGCCGGGCGCGCCGGGGTTCAGGTCGCGCGCGAGCTGAAGAGTCGGCCCGATCTGGGACTACACGCGGTGGGCTTCGTCGACAACGATCCGATGAAGCTCGGCTCGGAGATTCATGGGTTGCCCGTCCTGGGAGCATCCAGCGACCTCACCGCCTTGTGTAAGCGTCTCCGCATCGAGGAGGTCGTCATAACGATCGCGTCGGCTTCCGGCGCCGTCATTCGCGAGTTGTTGCACCAGGCTGACGAGGCGGATGTCACCGCGAAGATCATCCCGGGGATCAGCGACATCCTGGACGGCCGGGTGAATCTGTCGCGCATCCGCACCGTCTCCATCGAAGACCTGCTGGGGCGAGAGGCGGTTCATCTGGAACCCGATCTGGTCGGCGCCTTGCTCGCCGACAAGACCGTCTTGGTCACCGGCGCCGGAGGCTCTATCGGCTCGGAGCTGTGCCGCCAGATCGCGCGCTTGGGCCCGGACACCATCGTGCTCGTCGAGCGCGCAGAGCCTGCGCTGTTTCAGATCATGCGCGAGCTCAGGCTCGCCTTTGGGGGCGTCAACATCGAGCCCGCGCTGTGCGACGTCACCGACCTGGAGCGGTTGACCGCGGTGTTTCAGCGACTCCAGCCCCACGCCGTGTTTCATGCGGCGGCCCACAAGCACGTCCCGCTGATGGAGTGGAACCCCGGCGAGGCGATCAAGAACAACGTCTTCGGCACCCGCAACGTTGCGGACGTGGCCGATCGCTTCGGGGTGGACACGGTGGTCTTGGTGTCCACCGACAAGGCGGTCAACCCCACGTCGGTGATGGGCGCGACCAAGCGCATCGCCGAGCTGTATGTGCAGGGGTTGAGCCAGCGGTCGACGACACGCTACGTCTCGGTGCGTTTTGGTAACGTGCTCGGCTCGACGGGCTCGGTGATACCGATTTTCCAGGAGCAGATACGAGCCGGCGGACCCGTCACCGTCACGCACCCGGAGATGAAGCGCTACTTCATGACCATCCCGGAAGCCAGCCAGCTTGTGATGCAGGCGGGAGCGATGGGGAGGGGAGGGGAGATCTTCGTCCTCGATATGGGTGAGCCGGTCAAGATCGTGGACCTCGCCTATGACCTGATCTCGCTCAGCGGGCTCGAACCCGGCGTGGACGTGAAGGTCGAGTTCTGCGGCATCCGCGACGGCGAGAAGATGTTCGAGGAGCTCGGCTTCGACGCTGAGAAGATGGCCAAGACCCGACACAAGAAGATCTTCACCGGCAGAGATCAACCGCCACCCTGGGAGGAGCTGCAGGAAGGCCTGGAGAGGCTCAAGCGGCTGAGCTCAGCGTGGACACGGGAGGAAGTCGACGCCGGCCTCCGAGCGCTGGTGCCCGAGATGATCGCGCCAGCGACACCGCCCTCCGAGCCAAAGGCCGACACGCGCGCGCAGCCATCTGGCGGTCTGCAAGGCGAGCCACAGCAGCCCATAGCGATGCCCAAGCCGGCATGAGATGAGGCGGCGCGAGGCGGTCATCGTTGGCGCCGGCATCGTCGGGCTGGCGACGGCCCATCAGCTCAGCCTGCGCGGCTGGCGCGCGACGGTCCTGGAGAAGGAGCCGGCCATCGGCCGCCATCAGTCGGGTCGTAACTCGGGGGTCATCCACTCGGGGGTGTATTACCGCCCGGGCTCGGTGAAGGCGCGAACCTGCGCCGAGGGCCGAGAGCTGCTGGAAGCCTACTGTGAGCAGCACGCGGTCCCATGGCGCCGCTGCGGCAAAGTAATCGTCGCGACCGAACACGCCGAGCGTGCGCAGCTGGCCACCTTGGCCGCGCGAGGCGAGGCCAATGGGGTCACCTGCGAGGTGATTGATCGCAGACAGCTCCGGCGACTGGAGCCACACGTCGCGGGCGTCGCGGCGCTCTGGGTTCCCCACGCCGGGGTCGTCGACTACGGCCGGGTCTGCGAGGCCCTGGCGAAGGACGTGGTCGCCGCCGGCGGGGAGGTCCGAATCAACACCGAGGTCAGCCGACTCCGGGTCGGTAGAGGTGAGGTGGTGGCGGAGACCCGCCGAGGCGATATCTCCGGAGACGGAGCCGTCAATTGTGCCGGCCTGTGGGCCGACAGGATGGCCGCAGCCTCCGACGCGATCCCGCCGCCGGTGCACATCCTCCCGTTTCGAGGCGAGTACCATGCCCTGGCTCAACCTGCGGCGAGCCGGGTCCGGGGGCTCGTCTACCCGGTCCCTGACCCCCGCTTCCCCTTCCTTGGTGTGCACCTCACGCGGCACGTCGACGGCCGCGTGACGGCCGGCCCCAATGCCGTTGTGGCGCTCGCCCGGGATGGCTACGACTGGCGGACAGTGCGAGCCGCGGACCTCGCGGCCGCGCTGCGGTCTCCGGGCCTCAGGCAGCTGGTGCGCCGGTACCCGCTGACCGGCCTCCAAGAGGTGTGGCGCTCGCTCAATCCGCGAGCGTTTTTGAAGGCGGCGCGGCGTCTGATGCCGTCTCTTGAGCTGGAAGACCTTCGACCGCATCCCGCGGGCGTCAGGGCCCAGGCGATCGCTCCCGACGGCAGCCTGCTCGACGATTTCCGCGTCATCGCCCGACCGAGAGTGGTCCACGTACTCAACGCGCCGTCGCCTGCCGCCACCGCTTGTCTGGCGATTGGCGGGCGCGTCGCCGATGAACTCATAGCGACCTCGATGTCGGCTTGACGGGTCCACATCAGCGCGGAATGCTTAACGTGTGGATGGCGACGAACAGCAGCAGCGAGCCAAACGGATCGAGATCAATGAACGCTTCGAGAGCGTCGCTGACTTCATCTCTCAATACGCCACCAATATCTCGCAGACCGGCTGCTTCATTCACACCTCGGACGTGCTTCCCCACGGCAGCCTCGTGCGGCTCAGGTTCACCGTGGTGACCGAGCAGATACACCAGATCGAAGGCACGGGATCGGTGGTTCGAGTGTCCGACGACCCTCCCGGCATCGGCATCAAGTTCGCCTATCTGACGGAAGACAGCCGCCGGTTCATCGACACGCTCATGGAGGCCTGAGCCGGGGCCCTCGCCCGGCTGGTCATGCTACCAGGCGCTGGACGGCTCAGGCCGGCGCGACGGTCACGGGGATCCCGTTGAGCACGGCGTTTCCGCTGAGCGGATCGATGTCCGCCGGGTCGGTCAAGCGGTTGCTGTTGATGCCGGCGTGCGCCGCGGCGACGCTCATTCGCGCGCCCTCGACGGCGTGTCCCCACCCATGCGGGATACTGACCACGCCGCGCATCATGGTGTCGGTGACCACCACGGGCAGGGTGACCTCGCCGACCCGCGATCGCACGACCGCGGAGCTCCCCTCGGTGACGCCTGCCCGCGCGGCGTCCGTGGGGTGGATATAGAGCGTGCAGCGCGGCTTTCCGGCGACCAGAGGCTGGAGATTGTGCATCCAGGAGTTGTTGGTCCGCAGCGTCCGACGCCCGATCAGCACCAGCTCGCTCGACCCCGAGGATTCCAGCTCCTCGGCCATACCGTTGACTCCCGCCACGCATGGGTCAGGGCACAGCTCGACCTTACCGGTCACGGTCTTCAGCGCGTTCGGAAGCTTGGCCCGGAGCGGCCCAAAGTCCATGCCGTGCTCGGCCGCTCCGAGGCGATCCAGAGTGAGCCCGTCGGGCCGAGCGCCAAAGTGGTCGCCGTAGGGTCCGCACCGCACCTTGAAGTCCAACTGCCGCTCCGGTCCACGACGGGCCCCCAGCTTCGCCATCAGCTGTTCAACGTCGCGCCCGGCCACCGGGGACCCGAGGTCCCGAACCTCGGTGTGCACGATGCGCTCCATGATCTCGTCATCGAGGGTCCAGGGGTCGGCGTCGGCCCCCAGCCCCGAAGCGATCGCCGTCAACCGCAACAGGATCTCGGCCTCGCTCAGCTGGCCCTGCGGCAAACCCAAGGCGGGCGACGAAAAATGAGCCACGTTTCGGACCGCGAGATCGTAGAAGGCCAGATGGTACGCGGGGCGATTCAGAGGGCTCGGCGGCGGCAAGATGACGTCGGCGAAGCGGGTGGTCTCGTTCAGATACGGATCCACGCTCACCATGAAGTCGAGCGAAGACAGCGCGGCCTCGAGACGGGGCCCGTCGGGCGTCGAGAGCACCGGGTTGCCGGCGATGGTCAGCAGGGCCCGCACCTGGCCCTTCCCTTCGGTCTCCAGCTCGTCGACCAGGGTGGCGACCGGCAGCTCGCCTCGCACCTCGGGTAGTTGGCGGACGCGACTCTTCCATCGCCCCATAGCCCATCCGCGCCCCCCGGGTTTTTTGTCCGGGCGAAATCGGGCGTGAGCCGGCTCGGCGAACAACGCGCCCCCAGGCGCATCCAGACGGCCCCGGAGGACGAGCAGAGCATCGATCAGCCAGCTGGCGAGCGTCCCATAGCGCTGAGTGCAGGTGCCCATGCGTCCGTAAATGGTGGGCTTTTCCGCGGCCGCGAAGTCCAGCGCGAGACGCCGGATGGTCTCAGGGGCGACTCCTGTGCGCTCGTGAACCCGCCCCGGCGTCCAAGGCCCCGCGAGCGCTCGGAGACGGTCCAGCCCCGCGACGTGCGCGCGGAGTCGGCCTAAATCGACGCGATCTTCGGCGAACAGGACGTGGACCATGGCCAGCAGCAGGAAGGCGTCACCGCCGGGCCGAACAGGGATATGCTCGTCGGACGCCACGGCCGTTCGTGAGCGGCGGGGGTCAACGCAGATCACCTTGCCGCCGCGGCGCCGAATCGCCCTCAGTCGCCCCGGGAAGTCCGGGGCGGTGCATAGACTGCCATTGCTGACCAAGGGGTTGGCGCCGAGCATCAAGAGCCAGTCGGTGCGATCCACATCGGGCACCGGAATCATCAACGGGTGGCCATACATCCAGCCGGAGGACACGTGCTTGGGCATCTGATCGACGGTGCTCGCCGAGTAGATCTGAGGCGTCCGCAGCGCAAACAAGAGCGGCCTGGCGTAGAACGTGCCGGCCAGATTGTGGATCGTCGGGTTTCCCAGGTACACCCCCAACGCGGTCCGGTCCTGGGCGGACCAGAGCCGGTTGAAGCCGGCGTGAACCCGCTCGAAGGCCTCCGCCCAGGAGACCGTTGCGAACGAGCCGTCAGGGCGCTTCGCCAGAGGACCCCGCAGGCGCTCGGGGTCGTGATGAAGGGCCCCCAGCGCCGCACCCTTGGGGCAGATGTAGCCGTGACTGAACACGTCGTCGCTGTCGCCACGGACGTCCGTCACGGTGTCACCATCGAGCGTAATCTTCAGACCGCACGTGGCCTCACACAGGGGGCACGTGCGAGTGACGACCTCCACCATGTCAGACCAAGCTGGGCAGGAACCAGAAACAGATCATGCTCACGGCGGTGGGCGCCAGTGCCGCCAGCAAGAGGCCCAGCGGGCTGATGCCTTCCTCACCAAAGCTGCTCTTGAGGATGCCAAAGCCAGCCGGGTTGGGGGCGTTCGCGATGACCGTCAGGCCTCCGCCGCAGACAGCGCCGGCGACGAGGGCGTACTGCATGTCGGGCTGGGAGATGCCAGCGACGAAGCCCAGGTAGGTCAGCGCGGCGTTATCGGTGATGGCCGTCAGCCCGGTGGCGCCGAGGAACATCGGCACCTCCCCGAGTGAGCCGAGGACAGGCTCCAGCCACCACTTCTGGTAGGTCCCCAGCATCACCAGGCCTGCCAGGAAGAAGCCCACCAGCAGCCCCTCTTTGAGCTTCAGGGGGCTCTGGTATTCGTCGGTCACGGCGACGACACCGAGAAAGAACAGGAAGATGAACATGAAGACCGCAGGATGGTGGGCCATCATCACCACGCCCGCGGTGAAGAGCAGGTGCAGGACGGTCAGCCACACCGGGGGCGCAGGCTTCGCGTCGCCGTCAGCGATGGCTGCGGGCTTGTCCGAGAAGCTCTTCAGCTCCTTGGCGAACATGGCGGAGATCGCCAACGTATTGATGACCACCGCGATCGCAGCCTTCCAACCGAAGTGCGCGACCATGTGCATCGTGTCCCAGTCCCAGCGGTCCGGCGTGGCCACCATGAGCACCGGGGGCGCAGCGAAGTTGGTGAGGGTGCCGCCTATGGACACGTTGACGAAGAGAACACCGATGGTCGCGTACATGAATCGCCGCGACATGCCCCGATCGTAGTAGCGGCTCTTCAGGATCAGCGCGGTCACGGTCATCGCCGCCGGCTCGGTGATGAACGACCCGAGCAGCGGACCCAGGATCAAGGCCACGAGGAAGAAGGCGGCCTCCTCGTTCATCGGCAGCAGCTTCGCGAAGAACGCGATGAGGTTCGTGCACAGATCGATGATGGGCCGCGTGGCGGCCATCGTCATGATCACGAACACGAAGATGGGCTCGGTGAAGTTGACGTTGTAGCCAGGCACCTTCCCTTCGACGTAGGCGATCGCCTGTTGACCGCCTTCCATCGCCCACATCCCGATGATGAAGATGCCGGCCCACAGACCGAACACGACCTCCACCTCACCGAGGAGGTGGAACGAGTTCTCACCCACCGATCCGTTCGGGTAACGGTGGGCCAGGTGCTCGAAGCGTTTTACGGAAAAGGTGTGAACGATAGCGAGCCCGAAGAGGATGGTCGCGGCGAGCTCGAGATTCGTGAACTCCAAGGCTTATAGGCTCCTCGGTCAGTCGTGGCGATGGGGGACGCCCGTTGTCGGTGACTCTAAGCCATGCTCAGCGGATTTGCCAACGGCCACAGTTACCGCAGAATGTCCGGATATGGGGTCACTCGGACTTGTCTTCTCTGGCGGTGGCGCCCGTGGCGCTTTTGAAGTCGGTGTCGTGCTCTGGATCTCAGAGCACATGCCCGAGCTCCTGGACCACGTCAGAGTCCTCACGGGCGCCAGCGTCGGCGCTGTCAACGCGGCCTTTCTCGCGAGCAAGGGCATCACTCCGCAGTCGGTCCATGAGCTGGCCGACATCTGGCGCGAGCTCTCGCTCGACCGCGTGATGACGCTGTCGCTGCTGAGCGCGGGCCGAATGTTCAAGCAGCGACTGTTCGGGCTCGGCCCCCGGGAGGACCCGGTGGGCCTCTTGAACACGGCGCCGTTCAACCAGCTCATCGTCGATCGGGTCGACTGGGCTGGCCTCGACCGGGCCGTTCAAGGCCCGCGCCTGGACGCCGTCGCGGTCGCGGCGACGGACATCGCTAGCGGTAGCACCCACGTGTTCTTCGACCACGACCGCCAGCGGGTGGCGGAGCCCGAGTGGCCGAAAGATCATACCCTGATCGGCTGGCCCACCCGGCTCAGGCCGGAACACGTCCTGGCCTCCACGTCATTGCCGCTGCTGTTCAAACCCGTCCCCATCGACCAGAGATGGTACTGCGACGGAGGCCTCCGCCAGAACACCCCGCTCGCCCCCGCGTTGCGTCTGGGCGCCACAAAGTTGATCGCGATCTCGGTGAAGTCGTCGCGCCCGGCCCGACCTCGGCCACGCGCGTTCCCCGGAATGGGTCACCTGTTGGGCAAGCTCTTCAACAGCGTCTTCCTGGACCGAATGTTGTGGGATCTCGACAGCATGCACCGGATCAACGACATCTTGGAGGCGGCCGACAACGTAGGCGGTCCAGCGCTCGTAGGCCGTCTCCAAAGCGAGCTGACCCGAATCGGGCGGCGGCCGTACGGCTTCGTCGATTATGTGGGCATCCGACCGAGCCAGGACATCGGCGCCATCGCATCTCAAGTGCTCGAGCACCCCGACCGGCTCAAGAGTCGGATGGGCCGGATGATGCGCGAGGTGCTACAGAATCGTACCGGGGTCGCGGACGCCGCCAGCTATCTATTGTTCGACGGCGTCTTCGCAGAGCGACTGATCACGCTAGGCTATTCAGATGCGGCGAGGCATCGTTCGGAGCTAGAGTCGCTACTCAGCACATAGCAGGGAGACACCATGCGAGTGACGATGGTGAAGAAGATCACGGCCGACGGGACGCCATGCAGCAAATGCAGGCAGGCAGAAGCGCGGCTTCGCGAAAACGGGCTGCTCGATCAGATCGACGCGGTGGTCATCGCCGACGAGCGCGATCCCGAGTCCCCTGGCTGGGCGATGGCGCGAGAGCATGGGGCGGCCAATGCCCCGTTCTGGATCGTGGAGTATCTTGACGACAAGAGCTCGGCCGAGGTGATCACGAGCGTGCTCAAGCTCACCCAGGTGCTGGCCGGTGTGGAGGACACCCAGGCACAGAGAATCGTCGACCTGGCGCCATCGAGCCGCCGTCAAGTGCGAGAGATGGCCGAGGCGATGAAGGGCACCGGACCGGCCGACCTCGTCAAGTGGGCGCTGATGACCTACGGCGTCGATTGTACGATCGCGTTCTCCGGGGCCGAGGACGTGGCCCTCGTCGATATGGCCGTCAAGAGCGGCTACGCGTTCACGGTGTTCACGCTGGACACCGGCCGGCTCCATCCCGAGACCTACGACTATCTGGAGCGCGTGCGCCTCACCTACCAGCTCGACCTGGAGATCCTCTCACCGGATCAGCAGCGTCTGGAGACCTTCGTGCGCGAAAAAGGCCTGTTCTCGTTTCTACGCGACGGGCACAGCGAGTGTTGCGCGATCCGCAAGGTCGCTCCGCTGCGCCGGCACCTCAAGCTGCGTCGAGCATGGATCACGGGTCAACGCAGAGACCAGAGCCCGACGCGCGGCAACATCCCCGTACTTCAGGTGGACGATGCCTTTGACGGCGCGGGTGCGAGCGGGCTGCTCGTCAAAGTCAATCCCCTGGCGAACTGGAGCTCAGAGCGGGTGTGGGACCACATACGGACCCATGACGTGCCTCACAACACCCTCCACGAGCGCGGCTTTCGTTCGATCGGGTGCGCCCCCTGCACCCGCGCGACCCATCCGGGAGAGCACGAGCGGGAGGGGCGATGGTGGTGGGAGGACGCGACCAGGAAGGAGTGCGGCCTGCACCTCACCTGAGGACACGGCTGACCCGCTCCAGCCGACGATGCTGACCGCCCCCTCCCCTGTCGGCCCATGACACAGGTTGAAGCCGAGCTCGGTTCCACGTAATCAGCGTGTGTGACTCGGACCTCCCCGCCTGCGTCCACTGCAAGGTGGCGCCACCCTGCCCCCCGCCTCGTAGTGGCGCTGCTGACTCTGGCTGGCCTCGGCGCGGTGGTCACAGGCCTGCTCGCGCCGGAGATCACGCCGGACCTCATCTACGAGTACGGGCTCACCCTCTTCGCTGCCGGGGTCGGCCTCTGGGCGTCGGTCCGGGCGTCCGTCGATGACCTCGGCCGGGGCCTCGTCATCCTTGCAGCGGCGTTGTCACTGCTGCTGCTGACGCCCCTGGGGGTGCAACGGATGGGCGCTCACCGCCACGTGCAGCTGGGCTCCCTTGTGCTGCAGCCCTCCGTGTTCTGGGTGCTGGCCTGCCACGCGACGGCCGTCGCGGTCGCCCTCGGGAGGAGCCGCAGCTGGCCCTGGCTGGCCGCCGCTTTGGCCGGTGCTGCCACGGCGGCCTTCGCCATGCCTGAGCTGTCCATCATCCCGCAGGTCGTCGCCGGGCTCCTGGTCATCGCCTGGTCCACAGGTCGACGCCGCATGGCTATGGCGGCGCTGACGTTCATCATCGTCGCGATAGCGGCGACCGCCCTCATTCCGTACGTGCGTCGGCGCTGGGTCGGCTTTCTGGATCCGGACAGTCACGCCCGCGGAGCGGGCTACGATTATCGCGCTCTCGAGCGCCTGGTCGCACGGTGCGAGTGGCTCGGCCCGCCCCGAGAGCCCATGCCCCGAACGTCCTCGCCGGCGGACGATTACTGGCTCGCGTCAGGGATGTGGCGGCTGGGCAAGCTCCCCATGCTCGCATGGGTGGGGGCGCTGTTGGTGACGCTGCGGGGTGTTCGGCGGTACGCCGGCCACGTCAACCACCCCGGCCCGCTGTTCGCCCGCGCGATCGTCGTCTCGTCGCTGACGTCCCTCGCGATCCACGCCGGCTACAATCTCGGCCTATGGCCCGTGACCGCGATCAGCGCACCGTTCAGCGGAATAATCGGGGGTGGCACAGCCGTTACGCTTTTCGGCTTGTGCTTTGGCATCGGCTCGTCGCTTGATGACGCTGTCATCTATCCTGAAGATCGGACCCACACCACGGGCCAAACGGAGACCGGCCATGGCTTCTAAGACTTCCCCCATGGCCCTGAGCGCTTTGATCGCTTTGGTGGTCGGCGCGCTGGCCCTGGTGACCAGCTCCGCGACGGCGAAGGGGGCTCCGAAAGGCGCCCCCGCGCCTACTCGAGTCCCACCCAAACCGACCAACGGGTTCGCAAAACTGACCGACGGCCTGTGGCAGATCAAGGTGGTCTCCGGCGGACCCAAGATGAACGCCTCCTTGCACTTCAACGGCGACAACCTCACCTACACCGACCACCTGGGGACCATGTACGGCAGCATGAGCACCGGCAAAGCGACTCACCACAAGGACGGCGTGGAGTTCGCCGCGACGGTCAACATTACCGTCGAGATCCTCCACGGTCGGGCGCCGCGTCTCCTCAGTAAGCCCCGCTCCGCGAGCGTACACTTCAAGCTCAGCGCTGACGGCAAACGGGTCAACTACTGCAGCACCGCCCCAGGTAGCGTCACCGCCAAAGCCCCTACGGCAGCCTTCCCCAAGGCCACCGATGACAAAGGGTTGCGCTGCTTCAGCGGCGACCACCTGACAGGTCCGGCCCTGACGCCGAAGGGGGCTGAGAGGCCCAAGAAGCGTATAAAGATGCGGACCCGTGGGCTGGATTGGTCTCTGGGTAGATGACGCCTGTGGGTGTCGACCCAGGCAGAGCCTGGCGTCGGCGAGCGTTCCAGGGCTTGGATTACCGTTGACACATTCGTCGGCCCTGAGTAAATGAACCCCCCTTAAGCTCAACTTCGTCGCAGCTCTCACCCATCGTTGCGACGGTCGCCGGAGCAGAAGTTCTCCATGCAAAGTGTCGGTTCCCGATTGCGCGACGCCCGCGAGACACGCGGATTGTCGCTGGAGGATGTCGCCCAGATCACCAAGATCTCGCGAGTCCACCTCGAGGCGATCGAGAACGACAACTTCCAGCTGCTTCCCGCCCCGGTTTTTGCGCGAGGCTTTGTTCGCAGCTACGGCGCTGCGGTTGGACTAAGCGCCAATGAGCTGGTGCGCGCGCTGCCCTCCTCGCTGGACGTCTTGGAGTCCGGATCGGGGCGCGGGCGCGGCAACAACCTGGCATACCTCGGAGCTCGGAAGCGTCGCGCTGAGGGCCTCATCGGAAAGTCCTCCCAAGCGCTCCTCGTGCTGGTCGCGATCTCCATGTTCCTGGCGGCCTGGTGGATGATGGGGGCCAACCAGAGCGGGAAGGATCCGAGCCGGGCAGCAGGCTCCAGCAGGCCCAATATCGAGCGACAGGGGCCGGCCGATTCACGCAGCTTCAGCGACGCGACCACGCCGTTCGACCGGCGGTAACAGCTCAGCACCTGAAAGCCACACGGGGGCGAACATGGCGCCGACATCATCGTCGAAGGCACGCCTCCTCCACGAGACGCTGCGTCGCTACCTGAAGATGGACGCGAGCGAGAACATCGACAAGGTCATCGCGAAGACACGCGATGAGGACCTGGCGTTGGTGCTGTCGTCGATGCTGCCGAAGTTCCAGCACAGGCTCTTTGAACGTCTGCCAACGACCGAGCGTAAGGCCGGCGTCATCGTAGAGATGGCGCCACCCTTCGGTAAAGACATGCTCGAGCCGATGGAGCCCGAGGTCGCCGCCGCGATCCTGCGCGAGATGGCCAGCGACGACGCCGCGGACATCATCGCAGACCTGAGCGAGGAGCACGCGCAGCGGGTCCTTCACGTCCTCGACCACTCCGACGAGGTCGAGGAGTTGATGAGCTACGACGAGGACACGGCCGGCGGGATCATGCTGCCGGACTTCGTCGCGTTGGTCGCCAACAACACCGCCGAGGAGGCGGTCAGAGCCTTGCGACAAGCTGGCGACGTGGAGATGATTTATTACATCTACGTCGTCGACGACGCGGACCACCTGGTCGGCGTGTTGAGCTTGCGGAAGCTCGTCGCGGCGCCGCCCGAGACCCTGGTCAAAGACCTGATGGACTCCGACGTCATAAGCGTCCGGACCGACGCCGACCAGGAAGACGTGGCTCGGATGGTCGCCCGCTATGGGTTCGTCGCCGTACCGGTGGTCGACGACACGAACAAACTTCTGGGCATCGTCACCGTCGATGACGTCATCGACGTCATCCAGGATGAAGCCACCGAGGACATCCTCAAGATGGCCGGCGCCGGCACTGGATTACCGGAGACGGCGGGGGTGTGGCCGAACCTGCGGGTGCGGGTCCCGTGGCTCCTCGCCAGCTCGGTCGGGGGGCTCATCGCAGCCGGGGTGATGGGGAGCTTTGAAGAGACCCTCAAGACCCACCACTACCTGGCTCTGTTCGTCCCCATCATTTTAGGCCTGTCGGGTAACGTCGGCACGCAGTCGGCGACCGTGACCGTGCGCGCGCTAGCCGTCGGTCAACTCGGTCACAGCGACAAGAGCTGGCGGGTCGTTCGCCGCGAGCTCCTCATCGGCATCGTCCTCGGCCTGTTCTTTGGCGTCGCCATAGGGGGCATCGGCTGGGCGTTCGCCCAGTCCTTCTTTTATGGCACGACCATCGGGCTGTCGCTGGCCGCTGGCATGATCGTCTCCAACGTCGTCGGGACGGCTATTCCACTGATGTTGGCGAGACTCAACATCGATCCAGCGGTGGCGACGGGGCCCCTCGTGACCACCAGCGTCGATATCCTGGGTATCCTGACCTACTTCAGCATCGCGACCCTCCTGGGAGCGTTCCTCCCTGCCACCGGCGCCATGTAGTGGCGGCGCGCGGCCGCAACACGGGCTCTGGCGCGCAGCCCGAAGCACGACAAGCGCTCGTCCTGGAGAGCTACGACAGCAAGGACGACAAAATCGCCCAGCTGTTTCTGCAGGATGTCGGGCGACTCGGAGTAGTCGCCCGCCACGGCCGTAAGTCGACCCGGCGTTTCGGCGCCCACATCGAGCCACTGACCCTGACCGAGGTGGTCGTCCGCACTCGCCCGGACTGGGAGCTGGGCCGGCTGGACCGAGCCAGTACCGTCGACGCATTCGCCGTCGTCAAGGGCGACCTGGTCCGTATGGCCCTGGCGATGACCATGGCCGAGATCGTGCTCATGGTGCTCCCCGAGCACGACCACGACCCGCAGCTCTACGACATGACCCTGAAGGCTTGGCGTCACCTCAACGATCCTCGAGCAAGGGTAGGCGAGGACCTGCTCCTGCTCTTTGAGCTGCGCACCCTCCAATACACGGGATGCCTGCCGGAGTTGTCCGAGTTCGCGCCCCTGCCGGTCGAGGCCCGCGACATCCTGTCGGGCTGGCTCGACGGCCGCTGGGAGCCGCTCAGACCCACCACACGTCGGCGCGTCGCGACGGTGCTCGAGGGGCTCCTGGGAGACCAGGTCGGCCGCGGGC
>JAAZYN010000170.1 GCA_014239625.1 Myxococcales bacterium
CTGATCGGTCAGCGTGGGCATCGACGGTGGAGGGGGGATTTTGGGCGGCGAGAGCCCGGTGGGGGGGACTTTGGGGGCCGTCGGCCCGCCGACCGTCGCCTTCGCTGTGGTCTTTGGCGGCGGCGGGGTGTCTGTCCCACCCTCACCCGTCGTCTTCTCTGTCGCTGCAGGGGGCGTGGGGGATGCGGGCGCGGGCTTGGCGCCCTCGGCCCGGGCCACCTGCTTGTTGGCGGCACGGTCGGTGCCTTTGAGCCCGCCTCTGGCCGACGCAGTGCGGACGCAGGTGCCGCTCCATGTGATCTCTTTGACCGCCACGGTGACCTTTTTGTAGGTCACTTTGCCTTGCGGTCCCTTGATCTTCTCGCGGCGGATGCTCTTGCCCGTGCTGGTGCTGGTGCTGAGCCCCACGATCGCGTCACAGCCGCGCCGGCGGGCGGTCCTCGAAAGTTGGCTCACCACCGAGTCGCGCGTGGCGTCGGCGCTCTCAGCCTTGTGGGTGACTTCGAGGGTCCCGATCACCTCGTGAGCCCCTCCGAGGGCGGCGGGCGAGTCCACCACTTTGACCACGCTGTTCATTTTCAGTGGCTTGTATTTTCGAGCACCGTCAGCGCGCGTGAAGGCCACTCCGCCGCAGGCCTGCGCGAGCATCGCCGACAGCGCGAGAGCGAGGGTAAAACCCAACGATTTCAGCTCCATGGTCATCCTCTAAGGATCAAGGGAGCGCTAGTGTGCAAACTCTGACCGACGATTCAAGAAAAATCCCGCAAGCTGCGACGCTGGTCGAGGCGGGCGTGGCTGGACGGGAGCCGTCGTCGGCGGCACAGTCGAGATCGTTGAGAGTCGAGTCACATCCGGGCGTCCGCCAGGGGTATGCGCGACGACTGAAGACCCTGCCACAGGCGCTGCTCTTGGCGGTGGTCGTCGCTTTGGACTGCCTTCGTTGGGCCCCCGGTCCGCCTGGCGCGATGGCCGCCGGAGTGCCTCCCTCGCGGCCCTCGGTCCAGGTGACGGGGTTGGCCGCGCTCGACGAGTCCACCGTGATGACGGTCATCGGCCGTCCCCCGCGAGGAGAGCGCCGCTGGGCGCGCTGGACTCGCGCTGCCCGAGGCCGGGTGGTGCAGCTCTATCGAAAGAAGGGTTTTCGCATCGCGCGTGCGTGGTATCGAGTGGACTTCCACCGACGCGTCCTCAGGATCCACGTCGACGAAGGGCGCATTGACCGGATCGAGATCCGCGGCGCCGGCCTGGTGACGCGCTTGGTCGCACGCGCCGAATTTGCGCTGCCGCACGGGGTCTACCATCGTCAGACCGTCACTCGGGCGATGAAGCGATTGCGCGCGATCCCGGCGCTGGAGGACGCCTATCTCCGGGTCGTCACGATCCGCGAGCTCACCGCGACCCCCGGCGGGTTGCTGGTCCCCAAGCGAATCCTGCGCGTATTTGCTGTCAGCAAAGAGCCGCTGGGGCTTCAGCTCGCCCTCGAGCTGAGCCCGCGCTTCGGACTGGGGCCGAGCCTTGGTTATGCTCACCCAAGCCTCTTGGCCACGCGCGACCGCCTGGCCGTGGACATCGGCTTCGCCGTGCCCACGCGGCGCTACTATTATGAGGCGTCCGTGTCTCCGCGCTGGGTCGCCGGGCACCTGGGGCTGCGCTACCGGGTGCATCCGTCGGACCGGAGCGATCTTGCGTTTGGCGTCGCGACGGAGGTGTCCGGTCTGCGAGACTCGCGGCGTGACGCCGGCTACCGCAACGTGCTCGATCTCAGCTGGCGCGGTGAGCTGCAGCTCATTCATATCGGCACGGGGCCGCTTATGGTCCACACCGGACTGGGGGCTGAGATGGAGATGGGGTTGGTCCGCCTGCCCGACCCGTCACGTGCCCGGGCCGACGCCCCCCTCCGGCGCTGGCGCCTACAGTGGAGCACTCGCCTCGAGATCGACGCGCGGCCGAAGGGGTCTCCTTCAGACGACGCCAATCGTATCTGGCTCGACACGCAGCTCAGCGTGTCCCCTCGAGGAGAGGTGTCGGGTCGGATCGGCGCAGGCGGCAAGCTGGTGGTCAGCGAAGGGGCTCATCAGTTCCGGGGAGCGTTCGACGGGTTCACCACCATCGGGACGGCCCACTTTCAAGACATGGAGCCCGTCGCGGGGCCGCTGCAGCGGGCCTACTTCGGCGGTCGATTTTGGACCCACCGCATGGTCCGCCTCGAGCTCGCCTACCGAGCGCGCCTCAACCGGAGCATGCGGATCGGGCTGGTTCATGATCTCAGCCTCTTCGAGGAGCGCGCGACAGGGCAGCGCCGCGCGATGCTCATCAACGGCCTCGGTCCGACCGCGCACCTTACGTTCGTGGGTCTGATCAGCGTCGAGGTGGCATACGTATTTGGCTTCGTGCTGTTTCCCGCGTTGAGACCTCTTCAGTGGTCGCACAACCTCAACTTCCGTCTGGGCACTGTGTTTTGATGGCCCAACGTCGACTCTTGGTGGTCTCCGTTGCCGTCGCGGCGGGCGTGTTGGCGCCCTCCTCGGGGCCTTCCCGTGCCGCCCCAAAGGCCGGCGTCCTGACCGTCACGGGGACCACGCTGAAATCGAAGCGGTGGGTTCGCGGCCTCATCGGGCGACCGCCGCGGGCGCTGCGTGGGCGTCTGGCTTGGGGGCGTCGGTCGGCCAAGCAGGTTCAGGCTGCCTACGTGCGCGACGGGTTTGACCACGCCCGCGTCTGGTACCAGGTCGCGGCCGGAGGCGAGGTCCGACTGCATGTGGACGAGGGGAAGATGAGCCGGGTGGAGTTGGTGGGCAGCACCGACATCGTCAAGCACATCTTGTTTCCACTGGATTTGAGCCTGCCAGAGGGAATCTTTCGGCGGCATCTCGTCAACCAGGGCCTGGGTCGCCTCCGCGTGCGTCACAAGCTGGGGCCGCTCACGTACCGAGTGCTCCCCGGGGCGTGGTTCGAAAACGCGCTGGGTCAACGAGTACGACGGCAGCTGCTTCAGGTGCGGGTCAATCGCGACAACGAGCAAGCCGACGACGAGGACTCGGTCGGCGGCCGGGGGTTCGGATTCAAGTTGACCACCGACCTGCGCTGGGGCGCCAACGTGGTCGGCACCGCGGGTTTCCAAAACCTCCTGTTGAAGGGCGACTCGCTCTATGGCCGCTTGGAGATCGGGTTGCCGTTGGGGCGGCTGATGTTCGATGAAGATGGGACCCTGCTGTGGGTCTTCGGCAGGCTGCAGCTCGCGTACAATTTTCCGGACCTGGGCAACAGCCGGGTTCATCCCCACTTCAACGTCGCCGCGCGTTTGTACTTCGACGGCCGCTCCGACCTGGGGTTGTCTCGCGCGCTGACGCTTCGATGGAACACCGATCTCGGTCTCATCTGGAGAGCGACGCGCGGGCTCACCATCGCGCTGATCGGGCGTTATGCGTATATCAAGCACATGAGGGTGGAGATCGTCGCCGATTGGCCGGAGCGCGAAGCCACGCCCGAGACCGACGGGACCTCCTGGGCCGAGGTCATCCTGGGGGTGTCCCTGTTGGATCCGGACTACACTCGGCGGGACATGCGCTCGCGGCTGTACGTGACGCCCAGGCTGATCACCGACGGGGAAGCGGTGGCGCTCGATGTTCACGCGCTCGGTCATTACACCCTGGAGTTGGGTAGCGATCGCGCCAAACACTACCTCATCTTTAGGGCACAAGCGTGGGCGCTGCTCGGAGACGTCCGTTATTGGGACGAGCGACCGCTCAGCGGGCGGGTGCATCGCGTCTTCATGTCACCCTACATCTGGGCCCGCGAGGCCGCTCAGGCAGAGATCGCGTGGCGATTTCCCGTCCTGGGCGAGGAGCTCATGGTGGGGCTGTTCAACGACGTCAGCGTGTTTGTGGATAGGTCCGGGGTCCCCCACATCTCGCCACGGCTCAGCGTGGCCAACGTGGTGGGCGTCAGCGCTCATTCGCTGCTGTTTCATTTCTTCGCCATCGACGTCTTCTACGGGCTGGGGTTCGCCAAGACCGGTCAGTTCACCCACACCCTCACGTTTACGATGAAGAACGTCTTCTGACCGGACGGGCCGCCGCTCGTGTGACGTGGAGCACGGCGGTGGCCAGCGTCAGCCCGCAGCGATGATGACCACGATGATGGTGGGGACCTCGCCCGGCTCGCTCGCGCGCTGGTGGATCCCTACCCCCAACCGTCGATACCGTCGGTCGACGGCCAGCTTGGGGACGACCAGCCCACCCAGCTCGCCCAGCGTCGAGACGGACGCCGCCGCTCCCCGCCGCGCCAGCTCTTTGGCGGCCTCCAGGGCGCGGCCTGGGCTGGGGGCGTGGCCGCGCGCCACGGTCCGAGCTACGAGCGCAAGCTCAGCATCCCAACGGAGGCTCGAGAGGCCTTGCCGCTTGCGCGCCGCGCTGAGGCGCTTCTTCACCTCGAACAGGGCTTCGGCAGGATCGATGCGCTCGACGGGTTTGGCGAACACCTGAGTCAGATAGTAGATGCGTTTGTCACCGGACTCTCTTATGGCGACGCCGATGCCCACAGCGGTCGCCTCCTTCGACAGGATGTTGCGACGATGAGCCAGGCTCGCGACGAGGCCCGCCTGAGCGTCGTGCAGGTTCTGGTTGGTCGCGATGTTCTCGGCCCTGAAGACGGCGCTGTATCCGGCCCGCTTGAGTCGGTCGCCGAGGGTTCCGGTGCGGGGCGATGTGTGGCCCGTGAAGCCGCTGTCGCGCATGTCTGCGCTGTGTCCTCCTGCGATCGCGTCCAGCGCGGGCGCGCGCCTCAAGGCAGCCAGCCCACCTCGCTGGCGATCGGCGTTGAGCAGCTCCAGCGCCAAGCGCTCGGCGTCAGCTCGGGTCGTGATGTCGGATTCGTCCGGAGGCCAGCGCCCCTCGAAGCGCGTCCCCAGCGGGACCTCCACCGCGATCTCCAGCTGGGCCAGAGGATGCGGCCCGGTCGCCCGATCGGCGATGAGCTCGACGCTCAGCATGCCCGCCTCGTCGCCCGTGGTGACCGTCACCACGAAGCTCCGGTCAGGCCCCCGGACGGCGTCGAGGCTGTCCCAGCTGCCGTCCGGTCGCAGCACCACCGCCCGCAGCTTGCGAAGGCCGGCCGAGAGTCGGCCCGACAGCGTCACCTGCTCACTCACCTTCGCTCGCCGAGGCACTGGGTTGAGCGTCAACGGTGATGTCGAGATAAGCACCGCGATGTAGCGGCGAAGCGGTGGCGACGCCGGATAGCTCTCACCGATCCCGACCTTGATCGGCTCACCCGCCTCCTCGACCAGGCGCTCCAGTCGGCTCTGCAACGAGTCGAGGCCCGTGTCGCTGGTCACGAGCATGGTGCGCAGCACGTCCCATTCGGCGGCCCCGGCTGAGTCGAGGATGAATTGGAGCCCGCCGCTCGGCGCCATCTGACGTTCGAGCGCATAGAATGCCGCCAGCTCGCGTGCCGCGTGGCCCAGTAGCGGATCGTAGGTCACGCCCGTCACGGCGCGGCTCAGTTGAGCGTAGGTCACATCTGCCTCGGTCCAGCGCGCCTTGCCATAATGGCTATTCGCGTCCTCGACGAGGTCGATCACCAGCGGCGCACCCGGCCGTGTTCGGGGAGCCGTCGGGCCATCGCCGAGCCTCCTCTCCGAATGCTCAGCGCCTCGGTGGGTCGGCTGCGCGGACCTGCTGTGGGCAGTCGAGCGCCGCTGCTGCACCGACTCGGGCTCCACATTCCTCACAAACCAGTAGGCTCCGGCCGCGAGCGCGGTGCCGAGGAGGAGCACGTTCAGGGCCGATAAGAGGCGAGCCACGCGTGCACTGTAGTGCCCAACTTGGGGCCCGGCCAGCAAGCAGTCGTGCTTTGACGCCCGCTGTGTAATAGTCCGCAGCTCCCACGTTCCCACCAGGAGACGGGATGACGCGCCGGCCCCCGATCGGCCCACCCAAGACCGACACCGAGAGCGAGCGGCTCCGCGCGCTGCTCTCGGATCCGTCTGCCACCCCTGACAGCCGCGCCATCGCCAGGCTCGCGGCCGTCGGTAAGGGGAGCGAACGGGTGCTTCGCGGGGGCAACAGGCACACCGAGCTGATGGGGGCTGTCACGCTGTTGCCGATGGCCCAGTACTTCGGCGGACGCCACGTCCCAGTGATGGCGCTCGCTGGCCTCGGTTTGACGGCAGCTGCTCGCGCGGAGGGCGCTTCCAAGCGGCTGCTGACCTCAGTCCTCGAGGAGGCCCGGCGGCAGGGCTTCGCGGGGGCATGCGTCCAGCCTCATCAGCAGGCGTTGTGGCGCGAGGTGGGGTTCGAGCAAGCCGGCGCTCGCTATAACGTCGCGATGAGCACCCTCGACGTGGACGTCGCCGATCACGACCTGATGATCCGCAGAATTCAGGGGTCCGATACGAGCGCCGTCGTCGCGTGCTATCAGCGCCACGCTCGCCCGCTCAATGGCCATTTTGTGCGTCACCCCTGGTGCTGGCGCGCGATCCAGAGCCCCGTCGACGCCTCCAACGAGGTTCAGACCTATCTGATCTCGGGCAAGCGTGGGGTCGAGGGATACGTGTACATGGTCCAACGGGGTGACGGAGAGAGCACCCTCGAGGTCACGGACATGGCGGCGCTCACCGCCGCTGCAGGTCGCCGGATATTGACCATGTTCGCCGACAACAAGTCTCTGGCCACGGACGTCTCTTGGCACGGCAGCCCCTCGGATGGCATTTGCATGCTGCTGCCGGAGCGCACGTTCTCGATCACCATTGCCAACTATTGGTTCATGCGGATCGTCGATGTCACCACGGCCTTGACCCGACGCGGCTACCCCCGCGGCGTCGCCGCTGAGCTCCATCTGGAGGTGGCTGACCCCGTGCTGCCGGAGAACTCGGGGCGCAAGGTGTTGCGGGTGCTCGACGGTCGCGGGACCGTCGAAGAGGGGGCGGGACGCGGCACGATGAGGATCACGGCGCGCGGCTTGGCGTCGCTGTTCACCGGTCATCGCGTACCCGGCATCCTGCGCGCTGCCGGGCTGCTCGATGGCAACGACGAAGAGCTGGCCCTGGCGCAGACCGTTTTTGGAGGCTCCGACCCCTGGCACTCGGACCTGCTCTAGCCCGGATGTTTCATGGAACTTCGAGCGAAACCAAGGTCCGGGCTGGCCCGGATGTTTCATGGAACTTCGAGCGAAACCAAGGAGGCGTAGTGCTGCCGGGTGTGGCACGG
>JAAZYN010000171.1 GCA_014239625.1 Myxococcales bacterium
CATGCTGAACTTGGGAGGGCCGTAGCGAAATTGGTTGCCGACCCAGTAGCCCAGCCCGCCCTCCATGGTCTGAAACACCGTCGCATAGGTCGGGGCGCGTTCAGGCCAGTTGTCACCAGCCAGAGTTCCCGGCGGACAGAGCGCGGTCGTCGTGTTGTCGCTGTTATCGGGAGTGAACCACGTGCCCGGCAGCCCGATTTGGAAGTTCTTGAGCGGCTCGGGCGTGAGTCGCCAGGCTGCGGAGTAAAAACTCGCGCCGTAACGATACCCCTCAGGCGTTGGCCCCGATGAGCTCCCGATGTAGCCGTGCAGCCCGTTGTAGGCCAGGGTTGTCGGGTCGGCCCAGCAGGAAAACCCGTCCCCCTCATAGGCCGCCGGGCACATGCAGACGAAGCTACCGGGCACGTTGACGCAATCGGCGATCGTGTCGCAACCACCGTTGGAGGCAGCACATTCATCGATGTCGATGCATACCGCGTCACCGTCTGAAGTATACCCGTCCGCGCATGCGCAGGTGCCTTCGACACAGGCCTCATTGTCTCCACAGCTGACTTCGGCACAGAGATCGGCCGTAGTTACGTCCTGGTCAGCGTCGTGCCATGCGTCGTGCCATGCGTCGTGCGTGTCGAGGTCAACGACCACTGCATCCAGACTTCCATCGTCCGTTGGCGCGTCTGGATGCACGTCGTTGGTCGGTGCATCCAAGCCGCCGGCGTCGATGGGTAGGGCGTCCGCGACGACGACGTCGTTGTGGTTCGACGGCTGCTTCACGTCGTCGGGGCAGCCGAGAGAACCTGCAGCAACACATAGAACGGCGCAGGTGGAACCCCAGTGGTTGTCAAACATGGACTTCTTTTCGTGGTCGTAGTGAGCCGGACTCCGCGAGGCGGCGCTACGTTGCCACGACGCGGGGGGCTCTACGCAGAGATACAGAGCCTGCAATCCCGATTTTATCCTACCTGGCCAGCATGGTTCAACGGCTTGTAGTGCCGGTGACTTCGGCGTTAGCTGCGCGCCACCGAGAGATCACTCGCACCTTCTGGCGCGTCGCTCGGAACCTGCTGAGAAATGCGGGCTCGCGTGGTGGAGGCTCGGTGCGGCGACACCGCAGTCGAGGTCGGGGAGCTGACTCCAAGCCCGCTTTGACAGGCGTCGCGCGCCGCCATACGCTGAGCCCGCGGTGAAATGTGTCCTTTTCTCCAGTCGGGACCACCTCCGCACCTTCTTCCGGCTTGCATAGGAACGAGATTTACGCCCCTTCGAGCGCTCCTGTCGGCGGTGCCAATCACGGCGACCATCGGGATGAAGCGTGGACTCCATACCGAAGAGTGACGATGCCCCGACCGTTCGCCTGCTCCGTTGTCGCCCTCACTCTCCTCGCCACCGGTGTGCCGGGTCTGGCCGCCGAACCTGCCGAGATCTGGGTGGTGAGCGATGGGCGGAGTGAGGATGAGGCCATGCTCGCGGCCGTCGCCGCGGCTCTGACAGAGCTGGGTGTGCCACCGGTGAAGATGGTGCCCGGCGAGCTCGCGGCGACCCCTACGACAGCTCGGGCGGTGCTGGCCCTTGGGCCCGTTTCCGCTCAACGCGTGCGGCTGAGGCGTCGTGCACCACCGGCGGTGGCGGTTGGGCTCATGGCTGTGGGGAAACCTCTGCCTGTCAACGGCGTCAGCTCCGGCTGGACCCACGACGTGACGGCGGGTCTGCCATTGCTCCGGCGCCTTGGCGGGACCGGCTCGCCGGTGCTCTTGGCGTCGACGGGCTCGGTCGCTTCAACCAAGCGCGCTGCCATCCAACCGGTGTCCACGGCCCCAACGGGGGAGCTCAAGCTCCGGCCCGTCCTGCTCGGAGAGTTCCCGGATCGCGGCGCGGTGGCCAAGCAGCTGACGCGCGCCGGGGCGCTGGTCTACGACGCTCTCGGCGCGTCCCTCGTCGACAAGGGGCTCGCGGTGGCCGGTCGTGCAGCGGCTCCTGCCCTGTCCGAGGTCGCCAAATGGACAGCCGTCCAGCTCCAAAGGGTCTTGGAGCGGCGCACGGCAGCGGTCATCGCGGATCTCAGGAACCAGCCCAAGCGCTCCAGCCTCAACCTCACCGTGGCACAGCGGGTCGCGGCCAGCGTCCCCCTCAGCCTCATCGCCGAGGCTCGTCTCTTCACGCGCTCGCAGGCGAGCGGCAAAGCGCTATCGATGACCGCCGCGGTCAAGTTTGGTCTGAAGCGGTCCCTTCAGGTCCGTGCCTCCCAGCTCGCGTTGGTCGGGTCGGACGCCAGGGTGTCGGGCGCCATGGCCACCCTGCTCCCCAGCCTGGGCGTGAGCCTCGGCGGGACGCTCATCGATTCCGACGCCGCGCGGGCTTCCGCCGGGGCCAACCCGCAGTTCACCCTCGACTTCAAAGCGAGCATCTCGCAGCTGTTGTACTCCGAGCAGGCCTGGCTGGCCTACTCGCAGGCGAAGCTCGATCGCAAGGCGGTGGGGCACGACCATGCCAGCACGCTGCTGGACGTGGTGCTCGCCGTGTCGCGCGCATGGCTCGAGGTCCAGCGCGCGACGGCCGTGGTGGAAGTCAATCGCGGCTTGCTGGAGCTGTCACGGGACAATCGCCGGCTGGCTGTGGGCCGAAAACGAGCGGGCACGGGCACCCGCGCCGACATCTTGCGCTGGGACAGTCAGATCGCCACGGATGCCGCTGGACTGATGGACGCGATCCTGACCTTGGTCACGGCCCAGATCACCTTGTCCGAGGTGCTGGGAGTGCCCCCGAGCGAGCGCGTGACGCTCGCCCAGCCGAGCCACGAACAGCTCGCCACCGAAACGGGCTCGGCGTTGATGCGAGGGGCTATGGACGACCTGCTCGCGTCGCGTCGCGTCGAGACCGCGCTGCTGGCTCAAGCGCTCAAGGCGGACCCGGAGCTACAGCGCCTGGCCGTGCTCGAGACGACCCAGCAGGAGACGATCGCGGCCACGACGCGTGAGATGTTCATCCCGGCGATGGGTGTCTCCGCCGGCCTGGTCCAACGCGTCGCCGACGCTGGCGTCGGCAAGCCGCCTTCCGTTCTCCCACCGGGGACGCCCGACGACACCGGGTTTTTCGTCACGTTCGATATATCCCTTCCGCTGTTCGATGGAGGGGCGCGTTACGCTACGCTCGATGGAGCTCGCGCCGAAACCCAGCGGCTAAAGGTAGCCGTCGCCAGTCGCAGACTCGCGGTCGATCGCCAGCTCCGTCAGGCATTCGTGGCCTCGAGCCTGGCCTTCACCAAGGTCGATCTGCATCAGAAGGCGCGCGATGCGGCCGTTGAGAGCTTGAGCATGACGGCACGTCAGTACGCCCGTGGCGCCACCGGGATCGCTCCGGTCCTCGACGCCCAGGCGCAGCAGAGACGTACCGAGCTCTCGCTGGTAAATCAGAGATTCGCAGCCGAGGACGCGCTGCTCGGCGTTTACCGTCAGGTGTCGGCGTTCTATTTCCTTTTGACCCCTCAGGAGCAGGCTCAATGGCAGACACGCCTGAACAGGGCACTCCGGACGACATCGACTCCGAGCCCCGAGACAAAGTAAGCCCGCCCGAAGCGTCCCAGGGCGACGCGCCGACGACGGCGGACACGGAGACCCCAGAACCGTCGGAGCAGCCCGAGCCAAGCGAGGCGGCGCCTCCCTGGTGGAAGCGGCCGAGCACGGTTGTGGGCCTGGCGGCGGTCATCGCCGTGGCGATCTTCTATCAGAACCGCGTGGAGGAGGCGACGCGGGCCGCTCCTGCGGCCAAGCCCAAGCCGCCCAAGTCGGTCGCCACCATCGAGGTGCCGACGGGTACGGTGCGTCGGGTCGTCGTGGGTCAGGGCACGGTGAGAGCTGCCAAGCGCGAACTGTTGACCTTCGAGCAGCAAGGCAAAGTCGTCTTCATCGGCCGCGACGGCACGAGTCGCCCGCTGCGCGCCGGGTCCTTGGTCAAAGGCCCCAAGGTGGGTGAGGAGGCCCCCGCGAAGGACGAGGAGAAGCAGGCGAAGAAGGGAAAGGGAAAGAAGGGAAAGGGAAAGAAGGACAAGGACGTCGAGAAGCCTGAGGGTCAGTTCACCGCAGGGCAGCTGCTCGCCCGGATCGATGCGCGCGAACAGCAGCAGGGTATCGCGCTGTCGGAGGCCTCGTTGAGCCAGAGCCGACTCGACGTTCAACAAGCTCGCGCAGGCTTGACGCAGTCCAAGACGGATCTCACGCTGGCTCGCGCCGACCTCAGACGGACCGAGGAGCTGTACCAGACGGGCGAAGCATCTACAGCGCAGCTGGAGCAATCCCGTGCCAAGGTCCGCTCCCAGCAGGCGGCCGTCGCGGCGCGACGGTCGGCGGTCTCCGCCTCTCGCAGCGGCGTCAAGGGGGCCAAGGCCCAGCTGGGGCAGTCGGAGTTGACCCGGGAACGAACCGAGATTCGAGCGCCCTTCGACGGGCTCCTGGCAGCGGTGAATCTGAGGTTGGGTGACTTCAGCGGCCCCAACGCCATCGACTACAGCTCCAGGGACCGGGAGGTCGCCACCGCCCCATTCATCCTCATCGACCCCTCCGAATTCGAAGCGGTCGTGGAGCTACCGGCCAGCGCCGCAGAGAGCGTCAAACCCGGGCAGCCCGCGGTCATCATGTCCGCCACGGTGAGCTTGCGCGACCTCGACAAGCAACGTGGCACGGAGCTCTCCCTCGGATTCGTGGATTCCGTCGACCAGGTCATCAGTCCGAGCAGTCGCACCTCGCGCGTCACGATACGGACCCGGCACAACACCCACCTGCTCAAGGACGGGCAGTTCGTCTCCTGCGTCATCGTCACCGAGACCGCGCGCAACGTCCCGGTCGTCCCGGTGGAGGCGCTGCTGTTTCGCGACAACCAGGCCTTCACCTTTGTTCTGGACGCCTCGGGCAAGACGGTAGAGCGCCGGAGGATCGTCGGCGGCGTGAAGTCCATCCGGACGCTGGAGGTGAAGTCCGGGGTGTCCGCCGGCGACACCATCGTCACCGACGGGCGACACCGCTTGACGACCGGATCCGCCGTGGCGGTCGTCCGCAAGGACAAGGCCGACATCGGGTGGCAAGGCGAGTTCCCGGATCGGGACCACTGGGAACCCAGCAAGGGCCTCAAGGGCAACAAGGACACCCAAAAGACGTCGCCGCAGGGGCCTGGCAAAGCCTCCGGCGGCTCGGGGTCGAAGTGACCGACCCAACGTCCGACAACCTGTCTCCGGCGTTCCGCTTCTTCTTCGTCAAGACGATCTTGGGCACCCTGCTCACCATACTGCTTGTCGGTGGTGGCTGGTTCGCCATCAACGGCATGGTCAAGGAAGGCAACCCCGACCTCGACATCCCCACGGCCAAGATCGGCGTCGAGTGGATCGGGGCCTCGCCGGCCATGGTGGAAAAGCAGATCACCACCGAGATAGAGCGGGCCGTCAAGAGCGTCGCCAAGGTCAAGAAGATCACGAGCGCGTCGCGGCGGGCGTTTTCGAGCGTCGTCGTCGAGTTCGTGGCGACGGCGGACGTCGCCGAGTCGATGGCGCTGCTGAGGGCGGAGGTCCAGACCGTGGAAGCGGACTTGCCGGCCGATGCCGACAAGCCCACGGTCGAAGCGGTTCGAACGACGGACAAGCCCGTGGTCTCGTTCGTTCTTTATGGCGACGTGGACGATGCGATCTTCTCCCGGCTGGCCGAGCAGTTGCAGACCGGACTGGAGAAGCTGCCGGGCGTCCGCGAGGCCGAGATCAACGGTGAACGTGAAGAGATCATCAGCGTCTTGCTCCACCCCGAGCGGATGGCCGAGCTGGCCTTGCCACCCACCGTCGTGGCGAACGCCGTGTCGGCGGCCAACACCGATAGTCCCCTGGGCGACATCGAGAACCCCGGTTTTCGTGCGGCGCTGGAGCTCAAGTCACGCTTTCGGGAGGCGGCCGAGCTCGAGCAGCTGGTGGTCCGGCGCACGACGGCCAACGGTATCCCCTTGAGTCTGGGACAGGTTGCGACCATCCGTCGCGATCTGGAGGCGCCCACGGTGCTCACCTCCGTCAGCGTCGCGGGCGCTCCGTACATCAAGTCGGTGGCTCTAGACCTCTACAAAGGGCCTGGTGAGGACACGGTCGCCATCATCGAACGGGCCGCCGAGTACCTCGAGCAGCAGCAGCGGACGTCACCGGAATGGCCCGAGGCGGTGAAGCTCGCGCGCCTGAGCGACGACACCGACGCCATCATGGCGAGCCTCACCGACGCGCTCAGCAACGCATCGCAGGCCTGTGTCATCGTGTTCCTGGTGCTGTTGCTGATGCTGACCTGGCGGGAAGCGCTGATCGCGGGGTTGGCGATCCCCATCACCTTCCTCGGTAGCCTCGCCGGCCTTTATCTGCTCGGGTACACGCTCAACGAGCTCGTCTTGATCGGCATCATCCTGGCGCTCGGTCTGCTGGTCGACGTGTTCATCCTGGTCATGGAGGGGATGCACGAGGGATTGTTCGTCCGCGGGCTGCGGTTCGATCGCGCCGTCAAACGGACGGTGCAACAGTTTGCGGTGCCCGCCTTCGCCGGCCAGATGACGACCATCTTGGCTCTCGTCCCGCTCTTCGCGATCGGGGGGACCCCGGGAAAGTTCATCGCCATCATCCCGGCGACGATCATCGTCTGCCTCATCGGCAGCTTCGCGGTCGCGTTCGTCATCGCCCTGCCTTTGTCACAGCTGGTGCTGTCGGCGGCGAGCAAGGGTGAAACGAAGATATCGACCATCGACCGATTCTCGATGTCGGTGGCAGGCCGCCTGCAGCGATGGATCGGTCAGGTGGTCGTCGCCAGCAAGTGGCGTGCTGCCACGTTTGTCGGGTTGGCGGTCGTCGCCCTGATGGTCGCGCTGAACGCGGCCCAGTATCTCGACTTCGTCCTGTTCCCCAAGTCCGACGATCCCAAGATCGGCATCACCATCGAGTTGCCACCGACCCATGGGCTCGACACGAGCTCAGAGGTCGCAGAGGTCGTCGGCGACCTCCTACGCGGCCAGCCCGAGGTCGAGGCGGTGTCCATGTACGTTGGCCGTGCGAGCCCGTTGGCAAGCCAGAGGGGCGGCGACCCGGAGTCGACGAACCTCATCGGCTTCAACGCCAGTCTGAAGCAAACGGCGTGCCGCTGTGTTTGTCGCGTTGGCGGTCGTTGCCCTGATGGTGGCGCTGAACGCGTCCCAGTATCTCGACTTCG